>JBBSKJ010000204.1:0-4791 GCA_038256475.1 Micropepsales bacterium
CGCGGGCATTGATCCGCGCCAGCTTCTCGGCGGCCGTGCGGCGCAACCACAATTTGTCGGTCGCGCCATCGATCGGCTGCCAATAGGGCGGGTTGCGGCTGCTGGCATAGAAATTCTCGCCCGCCAGTCCCAAGGTGTGCGCTTCCACCACCGGTTCGGCGAACAGCGGCTGATCAGAAGCAAGAGCAATACGCTGACGAAACCCCTGACGCGCGGCGCGCGGTTCCGCCTGATCCCCGATGGGGCGGTTGCGCAATTCTTCCAATGTGCCGAAGGCCGACATGTCGCTAGACTAGAAGGATGCCCACCGATCTCAAAGACTATCGCGCCGCGCGCACCGCCTTCATCGCCGCCTGTGAGGCGGCGGGCGTGGATGCCGTCGCGCGGGTGCATCCGGGGCGGCAGGCCGACGGCAAGCCGCTGTTCATGGACGCCGCCGCCCTGGGACCGCGCCTGGCGCAAAAGGCCGTGCTGGTGCTGGCCCATGACGGGCCGGGCTCTGCCGTGCTGACGGGCATGATGCGCGCAACGCTAACCCCGCCTGCCGAGGCGCGGCTGGTTCTGGTGCATGCCCCCGATCCTGCCGTCTTCGTCGATCTGGCCGGCGACCCGTGGCTGCCAACCAGCCTGTCCGCGGTCGCCACCGAGGATCTTTCCAAAGTCACAAACCTGAGGGTTTTGAACTTGAACGGCGGGGGCATCGATCTGGCGGCAGCCCTGCCGGGCGCCACAATCATTGCCCTGCCCGCCGACGATATCGTGGCCGCCCGGGGCAGAATCCTGGCCGAACTCGCCGCGCTTTAGCTTTTGAACCGCTTGGGATATAGGGTCGCTGGACTGGCCAGGCACCCGTAGCTCAGCTGGATAGAGTGTCGCCCTCCGAAGGCGAAGGTCATAGGTTCGAATCCTATCGGGTGCGCCAGTTTTCGTTAGCGCGCGAAGCGCGCTAACGAAAACTGAGCGCCGCACCGAGCGAAGCGAGGGCGGCCGCCAGACAGAAGTGAAGCAAACGCTCTTCGCTCACGCCGTCTCTTCGGAATCCCCCGGCCGCTTCGCATTCCACAGCACCGCCACGCCGATCACCGCCGCCAGCACCGAGGCCGCAAACACCGCGATCTTTGCGGCGGCGAAATCCGCCGGATCCGCGAAAGCCTGCCCCGCGATGAACAGCGACATGGTGAAGCCGATGCCCGCCAGCGCGCCTGCGCCTGTCATCTGCCGCCAGGAATAGGCCAGCGGCTTTGCCGCGATGCCCAGCCACACCGCCAGCGCGGACGCGCCAACCAGTCCCAAGGGCTTGCCGATCACCAGTCCCGCCATGATGGCAAGCATCAGCGGTTGGTGGCCTTCCAGCGCCTGCATGCCCAGAACCACGCCCGCATTGGCGAAGGCAAAGAGCGGCAGGACCAGATAGCTGGAGCGCGCGCCGGCATGGCGCAGCAGCCGGTCTGCCGGTGATTCCAGCCGGTCGTGAATGGCATCCAGCGCGCGCAGGGCCGGCGCCGACGGACCCCCGCGCAGCACTTCATCCCGGTGCAGCGCCTCAGCGGCGATGATGGTGTTGGCCTGGATCATCAGCGACTTCATGTTCGGTGGTGGCCGGGTGGGAATGAAGATCGCCAGGATCACGCCGGCCAACGTGGCGTGGAGTCCCCCGGCATAAACACAGGCCCATAGCGCCAGGCCCAGAAACGCATATGGCACCACACTGTAAACGCGCGTGCGGTTCAGCAGCGCCAGCACCATCGTGATGCCGGCTGCGCCCGCCAGATAGAAAAGATTGAGCGCACCGGAATAGAAGGCCGCCACCACGGCAATGGCGCCGATATCGTCCACGATGGCGGCGGCGGTGAGGAAAATGCGCAGCTCGACCGGAACGCGGCTGCCCATCATCACGATCAGCGCGACCGCGAAGGCGGTGTCGGTGGCCATCGGCACCCCCCAGCCATGGGCGAGATTTCCGGCCGGGATCAGAAGGATATAGAGCAGCGCCGGCACTGCCATGCCGCCGATGGCGGCGGCGATAGGCAGCGCTGCCGCGCGCGGCGTGGCGAGATGGCCGATGGTGAATTCGCGCTTGATCTCCAGCCCCACCACCAGGAAGAAGATGGTCAGCAGGCCGTCATTGATCCAGTGCAGCACCGACATGCGGAACACCGCATCGCCCAGGCTGATGCCCAGATATTGATGCCACATGGCCTCAAAGGCGGGACCGGCCGGGGAATTGGTCAGCGCGACCGCCAGCAGCGCCGCGATCAGCAGCAGGATGCCCGCCGACGGCGCCCAGCCCGCGAAATCCAGCGCCGCCGCGCGAACCCGGTGACCCAGCCGCCCCAGCATGGCGTCCGAAAAGGATGTCTCGTCCCACGGTCCGTCATAGCGCCGGCCATTGATGAAGAAGGTCGGCGTCACCAGCACGCCGCTGGCGCGGGCGCTGGCGATATCGGCATTGACGCGCGCCTGGGCGACACGGTTGCCTTCCTCAGCCTCTGCCGGCAATTCGTATTGCAGCCCAAGCTCCCGGGCGACGGTCTCCAGATCCTCTTCGGTCAGTTTGGTCGAGCGCGACATCAGCGCGACATGGGCTTCCCAGAAATGCTGCGCGTCGCGGGCATGTTCGGCCAGTTCGGCGGCGCGGCGCGCGATGTCGCTGCCGGTGACGGGGCGGTGGCGAAAGACATAGCGCAGCCGATCGCCCAGCTGATCGCGGACCTGGCTGATCCGCTCATTCGCCGCCCGGCAATGCGGACAGTCATAGCTGCCATATTCGACCAGGGTGATCTCGGCCTGCTCGGGGCCCAGCGTGTGATCCACGCGGCTGTCCACTGGCCGGTCGAGCCAGTTGCTTTGTCCTTCCTGCGCCACTCCGATCCCTTCACAGCTGGTCGATGGCGCAATCTAACGGCGGGCAGCGCGGCGCGCCACAACCGCCACTTACGCAGCAGCCATCAGTTTAGCGGCCACCTGCGTCACGCGCTTGCCCTGGAATTGTGCCACCGCAATCTCGGCCTCGCTGGGCCCCGCCGGGGGATGGCCCGAAATCACGCTGGCGCCATAGGGCGAACCGGCGCCCGCGAACATCACGCCATCGGCATAGCCGGGGGGCACGATGATGAAGCCCAGATGCGCCAGGGGATTCCACAATGAGATCACGGTGGACTCATTGCCGCCATGCATCTGGGAAGAGCCCACAAAGGCCGATCCTGCCTTGCCATTCAGTTTGCCCTGCGCCCACAGCCCGCCAAGGCTGTCGATGTACGCCTTCAGTTCTGACGTCATCGAACCGAAACGGGTGGGTGTGCCGAAGATGACGCCATCGGCCCAGACCGCGTCATCAGGCGTGGGGGCGTCATACTTGGCATTCATGGCCTCGGCGCTTTCCTTCCAGCCGGGGACAGAAGCGATGACCTCGGGGCTCACCACTTCGCGCGCCCGGCGCAGGCGCACCTCGGCGCCTTCGCTGCGGGCGCCCTCGGCCACCGCCAATGCCAGCGCCTCGACGGTGCCGGTGCGGGAATAGAAGGGAATCAGGACTTTCGGGGCAGCCATGGAAATCTCCGTAATGATCTCCTTCATAGATGGGCGGCTGGTCTCGTTCTGAAAACTCGTATAATATCGATCATAGTGTTCTAGAAAGTTGAATAGCTGGAGCCAAAAGCCCCGACCCTCGACCAGATCGCCGTCTTTCTGGCGATTGTGGAGACCGGCAGCTTCGCCGCCGCCGCGCGCAAGCTTGGCCGCGCCACCTCGGTGATCAGCTACGCCATATCCAATCTGGAAAATCAGTTGGGCGTCAGCCTGTTCGTCCGGGCCGGCACCGCCAAGCCCAAGCTGACCGAGGCGGGGCGCGCCATCCTGTCGGACAGCCGGGGCCTGGCCATCGCACTGGCCGGCTTGCTGGCCAAAGCGCGCGGGCTGACGCAAGGGCTTGAGGCAGAAGTCAGCCTGGTGGTGAGTGTGATGCTGCCGGCCTGTCTGGTGGTGGAGGCGCTGGACGAATTCTCCCGGACGTTTCCCACCGTCGCGCTGCGCCTGCGGGTGGAAGCCCTCGGCGCGGTGACTCAGGCGGTGATCGAAGGCGCCGCCGTTTTCGGCATCAGCGGGCCGCTGGAGTTTGCCAGCGATCTTCTCACCCGCGGTCCGGCGGGATCGGTGCGGCTGCTGCCGGTGGCGGCGCCGGGACATCCCCTGGCGCAAATGTCCGGTGTCATCAGCGCCAGCGCGGCGCGCGATCACATCCAGCTGGTGCTGACGGATCGTTCGCGGCTGACCGCCGATCGTGACTTTGGTGTGCTTGCCGTCAAGAGTTGGCGGCTGGCTGATCTGGGCGCCAAGCATGCCCTGCTGCTGGCGGGTCTGGGCTGGGGCAACATGCCCGAGCCAATGGTGGACGAGGATATCAAGCGCGGACGGCTGGTGGCGCTGAATATCGAGACGCCCGGCGATCTGATCTATCGCTTTCATACCGTGCATCGCAGCGATGCGCCGCCGGGACCGGCCGCATCCTGGCTGATGGCGCGTCTGGCAGTGGGCTGAACGTCACAAAAGAAAATCATTGTGGAACGAACGGAACTCTCGGCCATTGACCGATGGCACGCGACAGTACGCGATCGCCCTGGAGCGACCGGCGACCCGAACGCAGCGAGGGCCCGTCCGGCGCGACCCATCAAAGGAGTGAAAGACATGGCAGCGAAGAAAAAGAAGAAGGCGAGCAAGAAGAAATCGCCGTCCCGCGCCGCAAAGGCCAAGAAAGCACCTGCCCGCAAGGCGAAGAAGGCAGTGAAGAAGCCC
>JBBSKJ010000205.1:0-4775 GCA_038256475.1 Micropepsales bacterium
AATCATGTCCCAGTCTTCGTCAGTCACCTGATCAAAGTCGGTCGGCTTGTTGATGCCGGCATTGTTGACCAGGATCTGGATGGGGCCGAAGGCGCGTGCCTGCTGCGCCGCCTGTTCCACGGCGAGGCGATGCGTGACGTCCATCTGCACGGCCAAAGCGCGGCGGCCCTTGGCTTCGATCTGTTTGGCGCTGTCATGGGCTTCGGCATGCTTCTCACGGTATGTCAGCAGCACGTCAGCCCCGGCATCCGCCAGGCCCAGGGCGATGGCCGCGCCGATGCCGCGGCTTCCGCCGGTGACCACGGCGCATTTGCCGGCCAGTGAGAAGCGATTAAGCGAGACGCTGTTCATTTCTTGCGCTTCAGCACTTTGCGCGCCGCCGCCACGATAAAGGGCGCGGCGATTTCAAAGGCATAGGCCAGTTCTTCGGGCTCGCCCGAAGCGCCGAACACATCCTTCACGCCGACAAACTCGACCGGCGCAGGCACGGTGGCGGCAAGCGCTTCGGCGACCGCGCCGCCCAGCCCGCCATGGATATTGTGATCCTCGGCGGTGACGATGGCGCCGGTTTCCCGGGCGCAGCGCGCGATCAAATCGGTGTCGATCGGCTTGATGGTGGGCATGTTGACCACCCGGGCGCAAATCCCGTCTCCCTTCAAGGTATCCGCGGCATCCAGGGCGCGCGCCACTTCGGCGCCGCAGGCGATGATGGTGAGGTCATGGCCATCGCGCAAAATCTGGCCCTTGCCGATCTCGAATTTGTGATCCGCGCCGAACAGCCGGACGGAAGGACTGCGGCCGGTGCGCATATAAACGGGGCCGTCGAATTCCAGAATCGCGCGGGTGGCCTGGGCCATTTCGATGGCGTCGGAGGGCGAAATCACGGTCATGCCGGGAATGGCGCGAAAGCACGCCAGGTCTTCCAGCGCCTGGGCTGAGCCGCCATCGGGGCCGACATCAAGCCCCGGATGGGAGGCGACGATCTTGGCATTGCGCCGCGCATAGCACAGCGACAGCCGCGCCTGTTCGATGGCGCGCAAGCAGAACACCGCAAAGGTGGTGACCACCGGCATCAGGCCGACAGCGGCCATGCCGCCCGCCGCCGCCATCATATTCTGCTCGGCGATGCCGAACTGGATGAAGCGTTCGGGATGGCTTTTGCGGAAATGATGCACGCCGGTGCCGCCGGCGATATCGGCATCCAGCACCACCAGCTTGGGGAATTCATCGGCCAGCGATGACAGCGACTTGCCAAAGGCTTCGCGCAGGGAATCGCCATTGGAGGCGATGAGAGCAGGACTAGACATCGAGGAATTCCTTGATTTCATCGGCGCTGGCATTGAGGGCAACCAGTGCCTCTTCGGCCTGCTCCCGGGTGAATTTCACGCTGCCGTGCCAGGCGGGGATGTTTTCCATATAGGGCACGCCCTTGCCCTTGACGGTGTGGGCGATGATCACCGAGGGCTGCGCCGCAGTGCCGGCATGGCGGAAGGCGGCGAGAATGGCGGCGATGTCGTGGCCGTCAATCTCCTGCACGTCCCAGCCAAAGGCGCGCCATTTGTCGGCCAGTGGCTCCAGCCGCATGATGGCGTCGTTGGAATTGTCGCTTTGCAGCTTGTTGTAGTCGATCACGGCGGTGAGAGTATCGAGCTTGTGGTGCGCGCCCGACATGGCGGCTTCCCACACTTCGCCTTCCTGCAACTCGCCGTCACCCAGCATGGTGTAGACGCGGGCCGGATTGTTCTGAATCTTCAGACCGATCGCCATGCCGATGGCGACGGAAAAGCCCTGGCCCAGCGAGCCGGTCGAGGTTTCCACCCAGGGCAGGTCCAGCACATGGGGATGGCCCTGGAAGGGCGAATTCAGCTTGCGCAGCTTCAGCGATTCCTTGGGGCTGCAGAAGCCGTAATAGGCGCCGACCGCATACAGAGCGGGCGCGGCATGACCCTTGGACAGCACAAAGCGGTCGCGCATGGGATCGTCGATACCGCGCGGCCAGACATTCATCTCCGCCCCGTAAAGGCAGGCGAACAGGTCGGCGGACGACATGGCGCCGCCGGGATGGCCCGATCCGGCGTGATAGATCGAGGCAATGGAATGCATGCGCACAAAGCGCGCCGCTTCCGCCAGCTGTTGCTCGATCTTCTGCGCCGTGCCGGTGTCGTTGGCGGGTGCGGGTCTGACCTGGATGTTCATGAGTCCCTCTTCAGGCCGCGCGGCCAAGGCGCGCACGCCCCAGCAGGTCGGCATACAGGATGATCTGGGCGCGCGGGGCGCGGCGCTTCACGTCGGCGGTGATTTCTTCGGCGAACATGCGCGACATCACCACCACCACATCGGCACTGGCATCGCTCAGGTCTTCGGCGGTGGAAAGCGCCACATCATGGCGTGCCGCCATGTGCTTTTTCAGGTGCGTGTCGATCAGCAGCGACAGGCTGGCGGGATCAAAGCCGCCTTCGCGCACCAGAAGATCGAACAGCCGGCCGGCGCCCCACAGCGCGACCTTGCGCGGCTTCAGCGCGGCGATTTCAAAGGCGGCTTCTTTCAGCGCCGCCAGATTCTTGGCACGGGTCGTCTGGTAGCTGGCCATCAGCGTCATGGCCTGCAGCACTTCCGCCGGGTCTGCGGCGATCTCGTCATTCGGTGTGCCGGATTTTTGGGCCACAAACAGCAGGTTCACCGCATCGGCGGGATCATTCTGTTCGACAATGCTAAAGCCCGCCGCTTCTATCATGCGCGACAGGGTGCGGGCCGAGAAATGGAACAGATGCTTGTCGATGAACCACTCCTCGACAATGTCCTCGCCTCCCAGCAGCGCGGTGTTGGGGGCGTCGATCACCAGCAAGCCGCCGTCTTTCAAACTGCGGGCGTGGTCCTTCAGGGCGGCAAAGGCTTCGCCCAGATGTTCGATGGTGTGACAGGAATGGATGATGTCGAAACGGCCATCGGCGAAATTGGTGTTTTCGGTGCGGGCACGGACCAGTTCGGTGCGCGGCAGATCGGCGCTGGAATCGGCGTAGCGTTCATCCGGCTCCAGAGCGGTCAGCTGCGCCTTGGGCGCGGCGTCCAGAAAGGCGCGGGCGAAGCTGCCGCGATTGGAGCCGACATCCAGCAGCGCCAGCGGCGCATCCAGATCGACATGACGGCGCAGCGCGTCCAGCGCCTGTGTGGTGCGAAAGCCCTTGCCGTAGCGCACATTGCCCCAGTCGGCGCCGCCCGACACGGCGGCGGCATGACGTTCCCTGGTGCGGGCGATGCGCGGCGCGCTCTGCACCAGCCCGCAATGCTGGCAGACATAGACCTTCAGGCCCCTGGTTGAACCCTCGGGCGCATAGGCAAATTGCAGGGAGTCGGCGCGGCAAAAGTCGCAGCAAATCGGCATGAACCAGCCCGGGAAAGAATCCGGTAACCATGTTCGGGTCCGGCTGGTTTCCGGTCCGTTAACGCACGCTAGTAGCTGACGGCGTACTCGGCGCGGCCCGCATAGCCCAGCCGTTCCAGCATCGGGCCGGCAATCACGGAGAACTGCTCACGCTGCACGGCATCCAGCAGCTTGTCCTCGGGCCGGTTCACATTGTGCGGCCGGACGAATATGGCGAAGTCGCTGTCGGCATAGGGCAGGCCCAAGAAATCATGGAGTTCGCGCACCAGGTGCGGCGATTCCCGCAGGTCTTCCAGTCTTACGAACAGTGTTCGGTCTTTGGGGAGGGCAGCCAGGGCGTCCATCGCCACCCGGTTTACTTCCGCCCAGTGCCAGGCGATGCGCTGGAACTGGTTCCAGCCGCGAAAGGCCACTGCGGCAGGATCATCCTTGCGCGGCACCGGCCACCAATAGGGCTTTTCCGGCGGCGGCATGACGCCCGCCCCGTCGGCATAGGCCTGCATCGCCGCATTGCTGCGGTCGTCGTAATTCTCATGGCCCAGCTTGTGGAAGTAGGAGCTGGCGACCTTGCGCCCGTCGCGCACCAGATGAACGAAGCGCGCTTGCGGGAAAAGCGCCGCCAGATCAGCAATCAGCCAGGACAGTTTGTTCGACGAATCACCCCAATGCGCCTTGCTGCTGTGATGGATGGCGGCGCCGAAGGTATCGCGCAGCACGTCGCGGGTCTGGCCTTCGTCCAGCAGCCCCAGATAGCGTTTCACCGCCAGCGGCTGGGTGATCTGCACCGCATATTCGTGATGCATCTCCACATCGGGCTTGGCCGAAAGCGCCTTGTGCAGCATGGCGGTGCCGCTGCGGCCGGATGAGGCAATGAAAAAAGGTCGGGTCACGGTTTGACGGCTATCACCACGGCCTCGCGGCCGATGCCCAGTCTGGCCAGGGCACGGTAAAAGTCGCGGCGGGCTTCTTTCAGTCCGGCGGCTTCAAAGGCGAAGTCAAAGCGCTTGCGCTTGTTGTGGCAGGCGCGGCCCAGCGCCGGATCGGATGGATAATTCTCGCCCATCATCAGGAATACTTCCATGGGGAAGCTGGTGGTGCGTTCCATCGTCTTCAGGCCCAATCGCGTCAGCAGCGCGCTGAGCGAATCAAAATCGAAATAGTTGAGATGATGCGGCGGGGCCACCCACCAGTCGCCGGTGTTCATGGCGCCGCGCGCCGCAATCTGCATCGGCGAAAAATCATTGGGCACACCGACGCATAGCACGCCGCCTTTATCCAAAAGGCCGATAGCGTTGCGCAAAATCACAATCGGATCGGGAATATGCTCCAGCACGTTGGTCAGGTTGACGGCGTCGAAGCGGCCCAGGGCTGCGGCGCAGTCCTTGTTGAACAG
>JBBSKJ010000206.1:0-4773 GCA_038256475.1 Micropepsales bacterium
TCAGATAGGCGCGCTCGACCGGGCGGTAGGTGGTGGCGACGGAGACGGTGGCGCCGACCTTTTTCAATTGGGAAATGAAAGCGCGGCAGGAATCGCCAAAGTCCGGCAGCAGATCGTCCAGCGACGTGCTGCAAGGAAAGCGCTTGCACCATTGCGGACCGGAATTCTCAGCCATCAGACGCCCCTCGTCATACGACCATAGTTAAGCTCGGCGGGAAGCTACTATGAGTCGCCAGAGAGGTCTTCGAGAACCGCGTGTATGCGATGCAAACCGATGGACAGGTCGCGCTCGAGTTCGCTGCGCCATAGCCTGAGGATCACATAACCCTGCTCGCTCAGCAGGCGGTCGCGGACAATGGTGGTGGAGCGCCGTCCGGGTTCGCCGCCCTCGAGCGAAATCACCAGCCGCCGGTCATGCTCGACAAAATCCAGGGTGAAGGTTTTGAAGGGTGACTTGCGGCGAAAGCGCGTGCCCTCCAGCACCCGCAGCCGCGCCCATAACCGGTTGTCCAGCGTGTTGCGGGCCCGCAGGGGCTGCTTGCGCTGCACCTAATTGGTCTTTTGGCTGACGGCCGCGATCAACTCAACCGCCTTGTCCAGTTCATGTGCCAAAGCGGTAGCGCGCTTGGCGGCTTCGGCGTCGGTGCCCCATTTTTCCGCCTGATAGGTTTCGTCGATCCGCGACAGCTCAAAGGCATAGGCGCCGGGGATGTAGCCTTCTGCAACCGACAGCGCCAACACCAGCGAGCCGGTGATGGAGGCGATGACATGCAGCCCCGCCAGGGTGAAAGCATCGTAATTGCCCAAAGCCTCGCGCAGCGCGCCCAGGGTTTCGGGCGACTGGTCGACATGGCCCACCCCTGCGGCACAGGTCATGCGCGCACTCCAGCGCTGTCGGGTCCAGTCCAGCAGCGGGTCCCAGCCATCGCACTGGCGCTTCGCCAGTTCCGGCGGGTGATGGGCGCGATAGCAAAGCAGGTCGTTTTCGCCGAAACGCAGGATGGCGGTGATGACGTCTTCGCGGTTGATGGCGACACCGTCCAGAACGGTGTTGGCCAGCCGCAGCAGCGGCATGGAGGTGGCGGTGATGGTCTCCCCCTGCGACTGCCATTCGGCGGCGATAGCGGCCGCCAAGCGTTCGGTCGGCAGCAGCAGCGCATTGCGCGCCGGGGTTTTCACCGGCTTGCCATCCAGCAGCACCGCAAAACCCCCATCTGTGGGCGCGATGGAAACGTCCTTGTAGAAGCGCTTCATCTCTTTCGGGTCTTTTTGGGCGGGAAAGGATCGCTGCGATCGTCGGGATCAAAGCCCAGCAGCTTCCAGCTTTTCAGCATGTGCGGCGGCAGCGGCGCGGTGGCCTGAAGCCGGCCGCCATCGGGGCGGCCGATATCGATGCTGCGGGCATGCAGGTGCAGCTTGTCGGCGATCTCCCCCTTGGCCCGCGCGTCGGTGCCGCCATACTTGAAGTCGCCGACAATGGGCGTCCCCAGGCTGGCCATGTGGACGCGGATCTGGTGGGTCCGCCCGGTAATGGGCCGCGCCGCCACCCAGGCGAATTCCGTGCCCGCCTTGCCCATCACGGCATATTCGGTGAGGGCGAATTTGGCATCGTCATCCTCGCTAACCGTCATGCGCTCGTCGCGGCCGCGCGGGCCATGGCCGCCTTCCTTGACCAGCGCCGCCTTGACCACGCCGTTCTTCTGCTTGGGAATGCCGCGCACCAGCGCCCAATAGACTTTGGAGGTATCGCGCAGCGCCAGCGATTGCGACAGGCCGGATGCGGCCTGCGCCGTGCGCGCGATCAGCAGCACGCCCGACGTGTCACGATCCAGCCGGTGCACCAACTTCGGCCGCGAGGGCTTTTCATATTGCAGGCTGTCCAGCATGCCATCGACATGCTTGGTCAGACCGGAGCCGCCCTGGGTGGCAAGGCCCGGCGGCTTGTCGATTACGATGACCTGCTTGTCCATATAGAGGATGCGGTCGGCCAAGCTGCCCATGTCCTTGGTCGCCAGCGGATGTGGCTGTGGCGCGTCGGCTTTGGATTTTTCCGGCGCCTTGGCATGCACCACCTGCGGCGGCAGGCGCATCGCCTGCCCTGCCGCGATGCGGTCGGCGGCCTTGGCGCGCTTGCCGTCCAGCCGCACTTCACCCTTGCGCAGGAGTTTTTCCAGCAGAACATGCGTTACATGCGGATAGTGCCGCTTGAACCAGCGGTCGATGCGAATGCCGTCATCATCGGCGTCAATGGTGCGCAGCTCAGCCATAAATGCTGCGCACGATCCAAAGGCCGGCGAGCAGCGCCAGGATGGAAAGAACCACCGAGCCGATCATATAAAAAGCAGCCTGGGCATATTCGCCCTTTTGCAGCAGCAGCATGCTGTCGAGCGAGAAAGTGGAAAAGGTGGTGTAGCCGCCCAATATGCCGACCGTCAGAAAACCGCGCATCTCGGGCGACAGGTTCAGCTTCAGAGCGCTGGCTTCCACGATCATGCCCATCAGCAAGCCGCCGGTGATGTTGACGACAAAAATGCCCCAGGGGAAAGTTGATCCGGCGGCCTGAACCCAGCCGGCGATGTAATAGCGCGCCAGTGCGCCAATCCCGCCGCCCACGCCCACGGCAAATACCATGCCCATCTATTCGCCCCCCTGCCGTTTGCTGCGCTGCTTTGACCAATATTCCAGCCGCTTGGCAATCTCGCGCTCAAAGCCGGTGTCCTTGGGGGTATAGAATTGCTGGCGCGCCATGTCGTCCGGGAAATAATTCTGGCCCGAAAAGCCGCCCTCGGCGTCATGGTCATACTGATAACCGGCGCCATAGCCGAGATTCTTCATCAGCTTGGTGGGCGCATTGAGGATATGGGCGGGCGGCATCAATGAGCCGTGCTCCTGCGCCGCACGGCGCGCTGCCCCAAGCGCCTTGTAGACCGCGTTGGATTTTGGCGCGCTGGCCAGATAGAGCACACATTGCGCCAGCGCCAGCTCGCCCTCGGGCGCCCCCAGGAAATCGAACACGTCTTTCGCGGCCAGCGCCTGGTGCACGGCTTCGGGATCGGCCAGGCCGATATCCTCCACCGCGGCACGCACCAGGCGGCGCGCGATGTAAAGCGGCTGCTCGCCGCCGGCCAGCATCCGCGCCAGCCAGTAAAGCGCCGCATCGGGATCGGAGCCACGGATGGATTTATGCAGTGCCGAGATGATGTTGTAATGTTCCTCGCGGCTTTTGTCGTAGAGCGGCATGCGCCGCTGCACCGCCGCCACCAGCGCGGCGGAATCCAGCGGCTGCACCGTCTTCACGCTGGACAGTTCTTCCACCAGATTGAGCAGATAGCGGCCGTCGCCATCAGCCATGGCGCGCAACGACGCGCGGGCGTCGTCCGTCAGCAGCAACTTCTTCTGGAAATAAGCTTCCGCCCGCTGCAGCAGTATTTCCAGCGCCGCATCGTCCAGCCGCCGCAACACCAGCACCTGGGCGCGGGACAACAATGCGCTGTTCAGTTCAAAGGACGGGTTTTCGGTGGTGGCCCCCACCAGCACCACGGTGCCGTCTTCCACCACCGGCAGAAAGGAATCCTGCTGGCTGCGGTTGAAGCGATGAATCTCGTCGATGAAGAGCAAAGTGCCCTGCCCGATCTTGCGCCGGGTCCGCGCCGCCTCGAAGGTCTTCTTCAGGTCGGCGACGCCGGAGAACACCGCCGACAGTTGCTCGAAATGCAGATTGAAGGCCGAAGAGAGCAGCCGCGCGATGGTGGTCTTGCCGGTGCCCGGCGGCCCCCAAAGGATGATCGAGGTGGGGCGGCCATTCCCCACCATCCGGCCCAGCGGACCTCCTTGAAATGAGGAAGTGGGCGGGGCCAGCAGATGATCCTGGCCCACCACTTCGGTCAGTGATTGGGGCCGCAATCGGTCCGCCAGCGGTCGCGGGGCGTCGCTGGCAAGATCGCTGGATTCGAACAGGTCGCTCATGGGAGCGCTTATACTAGAAAAAGGCCCCGCAGGGGTTCCTGCGGGGCCTGTTTTCCACCGGTCGGGTTGCCGGATTACATGTGGAATTTAACGCCCATGGACAGGTTGTTGCTGGTATTGCCGATTCCGGTGATCCCGCCCGCATTCACGTTCCGGGCGTTCTGATAGCGATACTCGGCGAACAGGTTGGCACGTTCCGAGGTGCGGTATTCCAGTCCGCCCAGCGCCTGCCACCCCAGCACCATGCTGTCGCCGTGGTTGCCGACATTGTTGTCGAAATTGGTGTTCACCGCACCCAGGCCGGCGCCGCCATACAGACTCCACGGACCGCTGAGGGGCGCGCGATAGATCAGGTTGCCCATGTAGGAACTGGATTCGATCCGCCCGGTATTGCTGGCGGAGAAATGCGACCGGTTGAACAGAAAGTCGGCTTCCAGCGCCAGGTTGGGAAGCTCCATCGCGTCCAGGGTAATGCCGTAACGGGCGCCGGCATTAAAGCCGGTGTCCATGGCGCGCTTGGTTCCAGAGACATTGAGATCAGGCGCCCAGGTGGGCCCGCCCAGGACAGAAACATAGGATTCCGCATTGGCCGCGGTGGTGGAGAGCAGCAGCGACGCTGCGAACGCAACAACAAGTTTTTTCATCATCAGTCCTTTGCATGATACCCCCCATGCAAAGCTCCTAACGCTGATGCCAGTTATTGGTCGCGTTACAAGGTGTTAAGTGCCCAAGAAGTGATCACCGGCAACAGACGGTAATAAGGCGATGCATCGCAATCGTGCCGCAAACGCGCCCTGATGATGAAGA
>JBBSKJ010000207.1:0-4769 GCA_038256475.1 Micropepsales bacterium
CAGGGCGGCACCAACCTGCTCAAGATGATCAACCAGATCATGGACCTGACCAAGATCTCGGCCGGGCGCTACGAATTGCGCCGCGCCAGCGTGGACGCGGGCGGCATCCTGTGGCTGGCGCGCGATGTCTTCAGTGCCCAGGCCGAAGCCCGCAACGTCACCATCAATGCCGACCGTTGTCCCGTCGGACTGATGGTGGATGCCGATGAAGGCGTCTTCACCGCCATGATGCACTCCCTGGTGGACAATGCCGTCACTTTCACCCGCCCCGGCGGGTTCATCACCCTGTCGGCGGCCATCTGCGAGGACGGCGTGGCCGTAACCGTGGAAGATGACGGCATGGGCGTGGTGGCCGAAGACCTTTCGCGCATCCAGGAGCCGTTTGAGCATGGCGGCAGGGCTGAAGGTTCCCAGCATTCCAAGGGCGCCGGCCTGGGCCTGACCGTGGTCAAGGCTTTTGCGGAACTTCATGGCGGCCACCTGACCCTGTCCAGCACGCTGGGCGAGGGCTTTAGCGCCACCGTCACCCTGCCCTCCGCGCCTCTTTTCGCCGCCTGAAGACCACCACGCCGCGATTATGGTGAAGAGACGGCGCGCTTTTGCGCCGCGCGCCTGGGCCACCCCTTAACGTCGCTCGAATTTTCCGAAAGTTTTAATCACAAACGATTCAATCGCGCATCGATATTGAATTGAACCGGACGTATCGCATCAACAATGCGTTTCCTTTGGCATGAGGAAGAGCAAACTAGTTTCAAATTTAAAGAAACAGTTCAGCGCCCGACAACGCGCCGGGGGCAATGCTCCTCGCGTCGCAATACCAGCAGAAACACCGAAGGGCTTGCCATGATTTTCCGGGCTGTATTCTGGATCGGTCTCGTGTCCCTGTTGACACCGCACGAACCCGATCTCGGCCTGGGACGCCCGGGCGCCGGCACATCGCTATTTTCCCCCGCCACCGTCCTGTCCGCCGCTAGCGGTCTCTCGCGGACGGATCAGGCCTGTGGTTCAGCGTGTGCCGGCGGCCTCGGCCTCCTCAATATCGTCAATCTCAACACCAACAGCAGCGTCGCCGCCGGACTGGCGGATGTGAAGGCCCAGATCGCGGCCGACAGGCGCGCCCGCGCGCAAGAACGGGCGATCTGACAGGGCGCACTCGCCTTTAACGGCACATTTGCCGTACCCTTCGGGAATGAGCTTGCGCTTCGACCGGTCGCTGGAAGCGTCTTATGGCGAACCGGTGCGCCTGTCGCCGCGGATCACCCGCCTGCTGGCGCCCAATCCCGGGCCGTTCACCTTCAAGGGAACGGGCGTCCATATCGTCGGCACGGACAGCGTTGCCGTGATCGATCCCGGTCCCGATCTTGCCGATCACATTGGGGCGTTGAAGCACGTCATCGGCGCACGCAGGATCAGCCACATTCTGGTCACCCACACCCACCGCGATCATTCACCCGCCGCCGCCGCCCTCAAACAATGGAGCGGCGCCCCCACTTACGCCGCAGGCGCCCATGGCGCGGCGGCAGGCGAGGTGGAAGAGGGCGCGGACCGCGATTTCACGCCAGACATCGTGGTTCGCGATGGCGATGTCATCACCGGCGACGGTTTTACCTTCACCTGCGTTGCCACGCCGGGGCATACCGACAATCACATGTGTTACGCGCTGGAAGAAGAGCATGCGCTGTTCTGCGGTGATCACGTGATGGGCTGGTCCACCAGCGTGGTGGCGCCGCCCGATGGCGACATGGCGGCTTATCTCGCCAGCCTGGAGAAGCTGATCGCGCGCGGCGACATGATCCTTTATCCAACCCATGGTTCACCCATCACGCAGCCGCAGGCCTGGTTGCGCGAACTGCTTGCGCATCGCCGCATGCGCGAGACACAGATCCTGGAAGCGTTGCAAAGCGGCGATGCCGGGGCCATCGCGCAAAACCTGTATCCCGATATAGCGCCCGCACTGCACCGGGCGGCGGCGGCCCAGGTGCAGGCGCATCTGGATCATCTGGCGGCGAAGGGCGTGATCGCCGCCCTGCCCGGCGGACGCTACACGCGAAGCTAATTCCAGAACTTGTCCGCGAACTGCTTCAGCTCGGCGATGTTGAAGCCATTGTCGATGGCGCCGGTGCGGCTTTGCGCCCGCACGTCAGCGCGGGCCCCGATCGGTCCGCGCGGCTTGACCCGGATCACAATGTCCGACACCTGCCCGAACCAGAAACTGGCGGCGGTGGCTTCGATACGGCCTTCCTCCTCGCTGTAATCCACGATTGTCCAGCCCAGCGACTTGGCGATTTCGAAACAGCGCCAGAACATGGTCTTCATCGGGCTGCCGGTCCGTGGCATCAGCCGCGCCATCGGCTTGGTGACATCGGTCTGATAATATTCGTGCAGCAGATAGGCGATGGTGCCGTCTTCGCCGCGATACCGGACCTCGCGCTGAAAATCCGGCTCCGGGCTGTTCATGCCGGGCTGGCGCATCTTGGCCAGGGTCACAAACAGCGGCGGATCGTCGGGATCGGTGCTGGCGTCGCGAATGGGCATCTGCGTGAAGCCGCGATAGACGGTCGAAAGCGGCGAATAGAGAAACACCAGCGATCCGATCAGCGCGATCAGGCCGATGCGCTTGGCCGTGCCGTCATTGTTGGCGATGGCCGAGCGCAGCCACAGGCCGGCAAAGACCAGCGCGACAAGACCCAGACCAGTGGCCGGCCACATCACCGCCGAGCCGGTGGAAAAGGGGAAAAAGCCCAGCCGCACCCCCGCCACCGCGCCGCCAGCGGCAGCCGCGCCGAGGATCAGGGCGGCAAGCGCCGTCCGTGCGGCAAGGAGCTGGAAACGCATGGGAGAAATCCGCAATTCGCTGTTTAATGGCGGGCACCATAAGATAGATTCCCGTTCCCCGCGAGATGTCCGTAAAGCAGGCGCCCCATGCCCAGCCATCCTTTCTCCAACACCCAGGCGCGCGACATGGCGAGCCTGCTGCACCCCTTCACCAACCTGAAGATCCTGCGCGAAACCGGTCCCCTGGTGATCGAGCGCGGCAAAGGCGTGTTCGTCTATGGCAGCGACGGCAAGGATTATCTGGAGGCGATGTCAGGCCTGTGGTGCACGGCGCTGGGCTGGGGCGAAAACGAACTGGCCGAAACCGCCGCCCGCCAGATCCGCGAACTGTCCTTCGGCCATGTTTTCGGCGGCAAGAGCCATGAGCCCGGCATCGCCTTGGCCGAGAAGCTGAAGGAAATGGCGCCGATGCCGGTGGGCAAGGTGTTCTTCGCCAATTCCGGCTCGGAGGCCAATGACAGCCAGATCAAGTTCCTGTGGTACGCCGCCAATGCGCGGGGTCAGACGGGCCGCAAGAAGATCATCGCCCGCGACCGCGCCTATCATGGCGTGACCCTGGCCAGCGCCAGCCTGACCGGGCTGGATGCGTTTCACAAAAGCTTCGACCTGCCGTTCGACTTCACCCTGCGCGCCGAGTGCCCGCACTATTACAAGAACGCGCGGGACGGCGAGAGCGAGGAACAGTATTCGGCCCGCCTGGCCGCCGATTTGGAGGCACTGATCCAGCGCGAAGGCCCCGATACCATCGCCGCCATGTTCGTCGAGGCAGTGATGGGCGCGGGCGGCGCCATGGTGCCGCCAAAGGGCTATTTCGAAGCCATTACCGCGGTGCTGGACAGATACGACATCAAGCTGGTGGATGATGAAGTGATCTGCGGCTTCGGCCGCACCGGACAGGCGTTCGGCTGCCAGACCTTCAACTACCAGCCGGATTCCATGTCTGTCGCCAAGGCCCTGTCTTCGGCCTATGTGCCGATTTCGGCGGTGCTGCTGTCGCCCGAATTGACCGGGATCATCGAGGAGGAAGCGACCCGCATCGGCGGGCTGTGGCACGCCTTCACCTATAGCGCCCATCCCGTAGCGGCTGCTGTGGCGCTCAAGACACTGGAAATCTATGAGCGCCGCGACACCTTCGGTCATGTGCGCAAGGTGGCACCGCTGTTTCTGAAACGGCTGGCGGCGCTCGGCGATCACCCGCTGGTGGGGGAGGCCAATGGCGTCGGCCTGATCGGCGCCATCGAGCTGGTCGCCGACAAGAAAGCCAAGCGCAATTTCGAGGCCGCCAAGCTGGTGGGCGCGCGCTGCGGCCAGTTCTGCCAGGACGAAGGCGTCATCGTGCGGCCGCTGATCAATGACCGCATCGCTTTGTGCCCGCCGCTGGTCATCAGTGAAGCGGAGATCAACGAGTTGTTCGATCGCTTGGAGCGTGGGTTGAACAAGACGCTGGACTGGGCGCGCGCCGAAAAATTGTTGGCCTAACTGGCCACGCGCATCTGCTGGCGCTCCAGCAGCGCGGCCGGGCGGGTATAGATCAGCGCGTCGCCGCTCCACACTTCCAGTTTTTTGGCGCTGGGCAGCTTCATGGCATGCGCCAGGATCTTGGCGCGCTGGTCGTCGTCGCAGGTCGCGGAAAATTTGTAGGTGAGAGCGCCGCCCTCATCGAGATAACAGATTTCATATGCGGGCATGAAGGCCTCCGAATGCTTCGAATAATGTCCCCGCTTAATCTGCAATTTGCGCGACGCAGGCGCGAAAGTCGAATGACAATCGCGTTACAGAGATCACAATTTGCCTGATCACAATTTCCCTGTGCCCGCACCGCATCGCTGTGACTTTCCTGCGACCACAGTGCAGGAGCTTTTTCTTGCCCAAGGCGTTAACGGGGAGCCGGATTTTTCATACCTGAAGGAGTTTTCCATGCCCACCCCGTTCAA
>JBBSKJ010000208.1:0-4690 GCA_038256475.1 Micropepsales bacterium
AGGAACACGTCGTGTTCCTCGAAATCGACTACGACAAGACGGAATCTGTGTGGGGCATGGACATCGTGTTCAACACATCTGCGAAGACCGACGAAGAGGCCAAGGCGCTTCTCGAAGGCTTCCAGTTTCCCTTCACGACGAATTGAGGCGCTAGACAATGGCGAAGACAAGTCAGATCAACCGCAACAAGAAGCGCGAAAAGCTGGTGGCGCAGTATGCCGGCAAGCGCGCTGAGCTGAAGAAGATTGCCGAGGACATGAAGGTCCCCGCCGAAGACCGCTTTGCCGCGCGTCTGAAGCTGGCCAAGCTGCCGCGCAATTCTTCCAAGGTCCGCATTCATCACCGCTGCGAGCTTTCGGGCCGTTCCAAGGGCTATTACCGCAAGGTGAAGATGTCGCGTATCGCGCTGCGGTCGCTTTCAAATTTCGGCCAGATCCCGGGCATGACCAAGGCGAGCTGGTAAGGAGAAGACATGATCATCGATCCGATTGGCGATCTTCTGACTCGCATCCGCAACGGCCAGTTGCGGCGCAAGGCCAAGATCAATTCTCCCAATTCCCGTCTGCGCATCCGTCTGCTCGACGTGTTGCAGGCCGAAGGTTACATCCGTGGCTATGCCGAGGTGGAAACCAAGGGCCACAAGGAACTGGAAATCGAACTGAAGTATCACGAAGGTCTGCCGGTGATCCGCGAACTCAAGCGCGTTTCCACCCCGGGCCGCCGCGTTTATTCCTCTGTCAGCGAACTCAAGCCGCATCGTCAGGGCCTTGGTGTGTCCATCCTTTCCACGCCGCAGGGCGTGATGACGGACACCAGCGCCCGCGAGAAGAATGTCGGCGGCGAAGTTCTCTGTCAGGTGTTCTAAGGAGCCGTCATGTCACGCATTGGCAAAAAACCCGTCGCACTTCCCAAGGGCGTTACCGCCTCGGTGGAAGGTCAGACCGTCAAGGTCAAGGGTCCGAAGGGCGAGCTCAGTGTCAAGCTGGTGCCGCAAGTCTCCGCCGCGATTGGCGAGGCCGGCATCACCGTTGAGCCGCGCAAGGAAATGGAAAAGGCCGCCCAGATGTGGGGCCTGTCGCGCACGCTGGTGAACAATCTGGTCAACGGCGTGACCACCGGCTTCACCCAGAAGCTGGAAATCCAGGGCGTTGGTTACCGCGCGGCGGTGCAGGGCAAGGTGCTGAACCTTCAGCTCGGCTTCAGCCATGACGTGCCGTATCCGATCCCGGAAGGCATCACCATCGTCACCGAAAAACCGACCATGATCTCGGTGTCGGGGATCAACAAGCAGCTGGTCGGCCAGGTCGCCGCTGAAATTCGCGGCTATCGCCCGCCGGAGCCCTATAAGGGCAAGGGCGTGCGCTATGAAGGCGAATATGTCCGCCGCAAGGAAGGCAAGAAGAAGTAAGATGACAAACGCCCTTTTCAAAAAACGCCAGTCGCGCACCCGTCATCGCCTCACCACCCACGGCAAGCGCCCGCGCCTGTCGATCTTCCGTTCGGGCAAGCACATCTATGCCCAGGTGATCGATGACACCCAGGCCGTGACCCTGGCCGCCGCCTCGACCAACGAGAAGGACGGCAAGGAAGCCAAGTCGTGGAACGTCGACGCGGCCACCAGCGTCGGCAAGAAGATCGCCGAGCGCGCCAAGAAGGCGGGCGTTACCCAGGTCATGTTTGACCGCGGCGGCTATATTTATCATGGGCGCATCAAGGCGCTCGCAGATGCGGCCCGCCAAGGCGGCCTCGAGTTTTAAGGGACAGAGATATGGCACGCGAAGGACAACAGCGGGATTCCAAGGGCGGCGGTGATCGCGGCCGTGGCGGCCGTGGCCGCGACAAGGAAAACCGCGACAGCGACCTGATCGACAAGCTGGTGCACATCAATCGTGTCGCCAAGGTCGTGAAGGGCGGTCGCCGCTTCGCTTTCGCCGCGCTGGTGGTTGTCGGTGACGGCAATGGCCGCGTCGGTTTCGGCCATGGCAAGGCGCGTGAAGTGCCGGAAGCCATCCGCAAGGCGACCGAAGACGCCAAGCGCGCCCTGGTCCGCATTCCGCTCAAGGACGGCCGCACCATCCATCACGAAGTGCGCGGCCATCACGGCGCGGGCAAGGTGCTGGTGCGTCCGGCGCCGGCCGGTACCGGCATCATCGCCGGCGGTCCGATGCGCGCCGTGTTCGAAGCCCTGGGCGTGGGCGACGTGGTGTCCAAGTCGCTGGGCACCTCCAATCCCTATAACATGGTGCGTGCTACCTTCGACGCGCTGCTGAACCAGCAGAGCCCCCGCATGGTGGCCCAGCGTCGCGGCCGCAGTGTTTCGGAAATCCTGAGCCGTCGCGAAGACGCTCCGGGCGCCGAAGCCACCGCCTGATACAGTAAGAGAGAAAAGTCATGGCCGAGAAAAAACCCGCGCCCAAGAAGGGCAATGAAGGCAAGACGGTTACGGTGCGCCAGATCCGCAGCGCCAACCGCAAGCCGGACATTCAGGCGCAGACCCTGCGCGGCCTGGGCCTCGGCAAGATTCGCCGTACCCGTACGCTGGAAGATACGCCGTCGGTGCGCGGCATGATCAACGCGGTCAAGCACCTCGTCGAGATCGTCGAAGAAGGCAAGTAAGATGAAGCTCAATCAGATCGCCAACAATCCCGGTGCGCACAAGCACAAGCACAAGGTCGGCCGCGGTTCCTCCTCGGGCCTGGGCAAGACCTCGGGACGCGGCGTCAAGGGCGCCAAGGCCCGTACCGGCACCAAGGTGTATGGCTTTGAAGGCGGCCAGATGCCGCTGCACATGCGCATGCCCAAGCGCGGCTTCCGCAACATCTTCGGCACCGATTTCGCCGAAGTGAACGTCAATCGCATCCAAAAGGCGATCGACAACAAGAAGCTCGACATCAAGGCCAAGATCACCGAGGAAATCCTGCGCAAGGCCGGCCTGGTGCACAAAAGCCGCGACGGCGTGCGCCTGCTGGGCAAGGGCGAGATTACCGCCAAGATCGATATCGAAGTGGCCGGTGTGTCGGCGGGCGCCAAGGAGGCCATCGAAAAGGCCGGCGGCAGCGTCACCACCACCTATTCGAAGAAGGTCTATAAGAACAAAAAGGGCGAGCCGGGCAAGCGCCAGACGCGCCGTGCGGAATCGGCCAAAAAGCGCGAAGCCCGCAAGGCATAAATATCGGATCGTCCCGCTCGCAAGGGCGGGACGGCGACCCTATATAAGGCCGGGTTCATTGACGGCACCGATGCGTATCATCGGGATGTTTCTGGGAGCAGCCTGAATGGCATCTGCAGCCGAACAACTGGCAGCCAATTTCAACTTCGGCTCTATCGGCAGGGCCAAGGAGCTGCGCAGCCGCATCTTCTTCACCCTGGGCGCGCTGATCGTTGCGCGCATCGGCACCTATATTCCCATGCCGGGCATCGACCCGGCGGCGCTGGCCCTGCAGATCGCCCAGCAGGGCAGCGGGCTGCTCGACGTTTTCAACACCCTGGCCGGCGGCGCCGTGAACCGCATGGCGATCTTTGCGCTGGGGATCATGCCGTACATCTCGGCCTCGATCATCATCCAGCTGATGACGGCGGTGTTCCCCGAACTCGAAGCCCTGAAGAAGGAAGGCGAGGCGGGCCGCAAGGTTCTCAACCAGTACACCCGCTATTTCACCGTGGCGCTGGCAATCGTTCAGGCTTATGGCATCGCCATCGGTCTGGAGCATTTCGGTGGCGGCACGCCGATTGTCATGGAGCCGGGCTGGTTCTTCCGCATCGGCGCGGTGATCACGCTGACCGGCGGCACCATGCTCCTGATGTGGATTGGCGAGCAGATCACCAGCCGCGGCGTTGGCAACGGCATTTCGCTGATCATCTTCGCCGGCATCGTGGCGGGGTTCCCCCAGGTTATCGCCCAGACGCTGGAACAGGCGCGCACCGGCGCCATCAGCCCCATCCTGGCGCTGTTCTTCTTCGCCGCTGCCGCCGGCCTGGTTGCCGTCATCGTCTTCATGGAGCGGGCCCAGCGCCGCCTGTTCGTCACCTATCCCAAGCGACAGGTCGGCAATAAAGTCTATGGCGGGGATTCCTCGCATCTGCCGCTCAAGCTCAATGTCTCGGGCGTGATCCCGCCGATTTTTGCGTCCTCGATCCTGCTCTTGCCCACCACGGTCGCCAGCTTCAACGCCCAGAACCTGCCGGGCTGGCTGGAGGTCATCGTGACCTATCTCAGCCGCGGCCAGCCGATGTATTTGATCGTCTATGCGACGCTGATCATCTTCTTCACCTTCTTCTACACCTCGATCGTCTTCAATCCGGAAGAGACCGCGGAAAACCTGAAGAAGTATGGCGGCGTTTTCCCCGGCATCCGCCCCGGCAAGAAGAGCGCCCAGTTCATCGACTACACCCTGACCCGCATCACGGTGATCGGCGCGGCCTACCTGACCTTCGTCTGTCTGCTGCCGGAGTTCATGTTCTACGAATACAATCTCAGCTTCGCGCTGGGCGGGACATCCATCCTGATTGTGGTCAGCGTCACCATGGATACGGTGGCGCAGATCCAGAGCCATCTGGTGGCCCAGCAGTATGAAGGCCTGCTCAAGAAGTCGAAGCTCCGGGGAACGCGCAAGTGAACCTGGTTCTGTTCGGGCCGCCGGGGGCGGGCAAGGGCACGCAATCCAAGATTCTCACCACCGAGCGCGGCCTG
>JBBSKJ010000209.1:0-4689 GCA_038256475.1 Micropepsales bacterium
CACCTCGGCCAGGAACATGTGTTCGCGGTAATTGTCCCAATGGCCGCTGGCTTCCCACAATTTGCGGTCCAGCAATTGCGGCGTCTTCACTTCTATATAGTCGGCGCGCACCAGTTGGCGGCGGATGTAATTTTCCAGCGCGCGGTACAGCGTATAGCCGTGGGCGTGCCAGAAAATCTGGCCGGTCGCGACTTCCTGGGTATGGAACAGGTCCATCTCCTTGCCGATCTTGCGATGGTCGCGCTTCTCGGCTTCCTCCATCCGCGTGAGATAGGCATCCAGTTCCTTCTTGTCGCGCCAGGCGGTGCCATAGATGCGCTGCAACTGCGCGTTCTTGGCATCGCCGCGCCAATAGGCGCCGGAGATCTTGGTCAGCTTGAAGGCATCGCCGATCTCGGCGGTGGTGCGCAAATGCGGGCCGCGGCACAGGTCATGCCAGTCGCCATGCCAGTAAAGCGAAACGTCTTCGCCCGAGGGAATGGAAGCGATCAGCTCGGCCTTGTACTTTTCGCCCATCTCCTGGAAGTGGACGACGGCCTTGTCGCGCGGCCATACTTCACGGCGCGTCGGCAGCGCGGCTTTCACGATCTCGTGCATCCGGGCTTCGATCTTGGGCAGGTCGTCCGGGGTGAACGGCGTGTCGCGGGCGAAGTCATAATAGAAGCCGTCTTCGATGGCTGGGCCGATCGTCACCTGCGTGCCGGGGTAAAGATCCTGCACCGCCATGGCCAGCAGATGGGCGGCGTCATGGCGGATCAGCTCCAGCGCCTCCTGGTCCTTGCGGGTGATGATCCGGATCTTGGCGTCCTGCTCGATGGGGCGGAACAGGTCGTACTCCTGCCCGTCGACCATGATGATCAGGGCGGCCTTGGCCAGGCCGGGCCCGATGGCGGCGGCGATTTCCCCGCCGGTCACACCCTTGGGGAACGTCAGGGCCTTGCCGTCGGGCAAGGTCATGGTCACCTGGGCAGGGGCAGCGGACACGGCAAATCTCCGTAAAAAACCAATAAGGGCGGACCTTTGGCCCCTGTCGGCGCTTGCGTCAAGTGTTTGGGGGGCTAGGTATTACACCTGTCGTAGCTCTTGCGGGGGCGCGCGGACAGGCAGATACTGGCGTCACACGCGGGGGCAAACCGCATGGAGGAATTTATGAAAACACTCATCACAGCGCTGGTTCTGGCGGGCGTGGCGATCGCCGGACCGGCCAGCGCCAGAATGTGTATCGACACCCGCGACATCGTCTCCAGCAAGTCCGATGACGGCAAGGTGATGGTCTTCGAGATGAAGAACGGCCAGACCCTGGTCAACCGGCTGCGGGGGCAGTGCCCGGATTTGAAATTCAACGGCTTTGTCTGGCAGCTGCGCAGCGGCGATACCATGGTCTGTGAAAATGCGCAGAGCTTCCAAGTGATTCAGTCCGGTCAGGTCTGCGTCCTGGGCGCCTTCGACCCGGCCGCCAGCAAGCAGGCGATGTCCAAGCCGCCGGTGGATGCCAAGACTGTTGCGCCCCGGTAAAGAAGCTTACTTTTTGCGAACGCCCTTCAAGAAGCTCCGAACCAAGAAAGCGGTTTGGAGCTTCTGCGCTTCCGCCTCGCGATTTATTTTGATCCGTTGATTTGCTCTTTTTGGGCGGTCGCTGCGCGGGGATATCACGGCAAACCCAACACCTATGGCAGCGCTCGCGGCGTTGATTGCCGTCGTCGCTTTTTTGGGGCGGCGGCAGGTGTCCCGGCCATGGGTCTCCTCAAAATCGGCAAACCAAACGCCCCATCCTAGGGCGGGTTCCATTGGTTTTTCGCTGGGCCTGGTCCGCATCCAATAGACGGCGCAGGCGTTACCGGAACCAGAAGGTGCCATTGGGAGAAGAAGTGATGAAGAAAACCGCAATCCTGGCCATCGGCCTGACCGCCCTGGCCGTTACAGCCTGTGCGCCGAGCCACTACGACCGTCCTTATAGTTACGGCTATGCCGACCGCGATCGTGATGGTGTGCCCAATCGCTATGATCGCGATCGGGATAATGACGGCGTGCCGAATGCCTATGACCGCGATCGTGACAATGACGGGGTGCCCAACCGCGCCGACCGTCGCCCCAACAATCCCTATCGCAACTGATAGCCGAGCCTGAAAAAGAGGCCCGGTGGACTTGGCATTCGCCAACCTCCATCGGGCCTTTTTCGTGAGTCGGGTTCCCCGCCAGGGGCATCCAAAAAGGGATGCGGCGCGTTATCCTTTCAGAAGGTGCTTGTGCCTATGGAGACCGCAATTGCCTATGGAGACCGCAATGAAAAAAACAGGATTGGTCGTGGTGGCCCTGACAGCCGTTGTGGTGCTGTCTGGCTGCGCTGGCCGCTCATATGACGGCGACTATCGTAACTACGGCGACAGCCGTTACGACCGTTACGACAGTGCTGTCCCGGGTAGCGGCGTTTATTATAGCGACCGTAGGCCGGGTAATCCCTATTACACAGACTACCCCAACCGGGAATATCGCGACCGGGATGGTCGCCGCTTTGACGGCTACTAAATCGGAAATTGAAAAGGGCCGGCCCGCTTTGAAGGCCGGCCCTTTTTCTTATTCCGTACAGCCTGACGAGTGGTTTTATGCCTGGGCTCCGCCCAGATAATCGTTCTTTCCCAGCGCCACGCCGCGATTGCGCAGGATGCTGTAGGCCACCGTGATGTGGAAACAGGTATTCGGCATCACGAAATTTCCCACATAGTCGCGGCCGTTATATTCCAGCGTGACATTGGGGAATTTCAGCACGATCTCCTTGTTCTCCGAACCGGGGAAGTTCCCCCGGTCCAGGGTTTTGAGGAAGGCGATGGTCTTGGCCACCCGCGCCTTCAGCTCGGGGAAGGTGGTTTCGGTGTCTTCATATTTGGGAATCTCCACCCCGGCCAGCCGCGCGCCGCAGCCCTTGGCGCCGTCGGTGGCGATATAGACCTGGTTCTTCAGGGGGAGCATGTCGGGCGCCAGCCGCGCCTCGGCGGGATCGATGCCGCCATGGGCCTCGCCCTTGGACAGGATGGTGATCAGGCCGCCCAGCATGTGGATCAGCGGCGGGATAGAGGCGTCATAGATGTCGTAGGCCATGGCTTGTCCTGTACAGATTGCGCGGCGAAATTGACGATCAAACCGGGACGCTTGCAACCCTGATGGCAGAAGGGATATGAGGCGCGAAGCCTTCACGAAAGACATTGCCATGACTGACAAGCCCGACGCGGTGGAACTGCCTGACAGACTGTCGACCAATCCCGCCAGCCCTTTTCACAATGCCGAACTGCTGGAACGCGGCGTTGGCATCTTGTTCAACGGCGTGGACCGCACCAATGTCGAGGAATATTGCGTCAGCGAGGGCTGGGTCCGGCTGGCCGTCGGCAAGACGGTGGACCGCAACGGCAATGCCATGACGGTAAAATACAAAGGTAAAGTCGAACCCTATCTGCGCTAGATGTCGCCGAAGGCCATCACGCAGTCGCGGAACGAAGCCTCCGTGCGGCGAATCTGGGTGTCCCGCGTGGGATTGTCTTGCGCCCCGTCCTGCGCCGCGATCCGGCGGCAGAAATTATAGGGAGGCTGCTGCGGCGCGGGTGCGGGCGCCGCGATCAGCACCTCCACCGGCTCCGGTTCGGCGAAAAGGCCCAGTGGATCAGCCCCCGCGCATCCGCTGAGGCAAAAGACAGCGAGCAGGGCACAGCAGGTTCGTTTCATCGTCATCTTCTCAAAGAATAAAGCCACCTTCCCGGATTACCGGAAAGGTGGCTTTTTCGCAGATCGGCTAGCGGCTGGTATAGATCTGAACCCGCACGCGGTCCGAATTGGTGGCGCGGCAGCGCATGTCCAGGCTCACCAGGTGGCGGGCGCGGCCCGGCAGGTCCAGCTTGTAATACTGGCCACGGCGCAGGTAATCGCCACGGTTGACTTCCAGCGGCTGGGCCCTGCCGTTGCCGAAGCGCGCTGTGACGCGGTTGCAGCGCATATCGGCGTCCACGGGCCTCAGCGCCACGGCCTCGACATTCTGGCCTTTCCAGCCGGCGAAGGTCCTTTCGGCATCGCCCCGGCCTTCAAAGCTGACGGTGGAGAGCAGGCGCCAGTCATTCACCATGTCGCTGCCCCAGTTGAAGATCTTGGCCCATTCGTTCTGGAAGCGCGGATTGTTGCGCCATTCCTTGCGATAGCGGTCGACATCGGCCACCACGACGATGCTGGCATCGCTTACGCCACGGCGCCCCCGCCGGCGGTCGTCACGGTCGCGCCGGCGGTTGCCGGCCTGGCGTTCTGCGCCGCAGTCGAAGGTCAGGCGGTTGATGTTGCGGCCATTGCCGGGGATGTTGATGTTCTGCGGCACGTCTTCGGTCAGGTTGCCCTGATACAGGGTCTGGGTGCGGCCATTGCCGAAGCGGGCGGTGATGGCGCGGCAGCGGATGTCGGCGCCTTCGGCGCGCAGCTGTAGTCGGTCCACGGGACCGCCGAGATCGAAGTTGCGCACATCGCGGTCACGGCCGGGATCGACGCGGATGGTGCCGATCTCATTCCAGGCGGCCAGCGCGGGCGCCGCGGTGCCCACGCAAAGCAGGGCTGTGATTAATGTGAGTTTTTTCATTCTTGTGCTCCAAGCAAATCAGTCAACCCCTCGCCGCCCTTAACGGTCTGGTGGGGCCAAAGTTCCCAATTCGGCAAGGCGGG
>JBBSKJ010000210.1:0-4677 GCA_038256475.1 Micropepsales bacterium
CCTTGACCGGCAGCAATTCCTGGATGCCGCGCAGCCGCGCCTTGCAGTCCGCGTTCCATGGACAATTGGGACAGGCCGGGCGCTTGGATGTGCAGATCGCACTGCCCAGGTCCATCAGGGCTTGCGCGAAATCCCCTGCCCGCTGCGGCACCAGCGCCGAACACAGCGCGTGCAACTCGGTCTTGGCTTTTGGCATCGGCGTTTCGACGGCATAAAGCCGCGCGATCACCCGTTCGGCATTGGCGTCCATCGCCGCCTGTTTCTCGTCATAGGCGATGGCCGAGATCGCACCGGCGGTATAGCCGCCCACACCCGGCAGCGCCCGCAGGCTTTGCGCGGTCAGCGGGAACCTGCCGCCCATTTCATGGGCCACGACCTTGGCGGCGGCGTGCAGATTGCGGGCACGGGCGTAGTAGCCAAGCCCGGCCCAGGCCGCCAGCACGTCATCCTGTTTGGCCGCGGCCAGGGCTTTCACATCCGGCCACAGCTGGAGGAACTTGCGGTAATAGTTGCCCACCGCCTGCACCGTGGTCTGCTGCAGCATGATTTCCGACAGCCAGATGCGATAGGGATCGGCGCGCTTGCCGGCGGGCGCCCGCCACGGCAGCACCCGGCGGTGGACATCGTACCAGGCCAGCAGGCGCGCACTGAGATCAGGCTGTTTTGTCTTGGGAGACTTCTTTGTTTGAGACGCGGGGGGCATACTCCCGACCATGGCCCGAACGCCGCAAGACGCACAAGAACCACCGCCACAGCGCCATGGCCGCACCATTCCGGTCGGCGCCGATGCCGGCATGGCGGGTGCGGCGGCTTTCGCCCGCGCCGGTTTCCGCGATCCCTCGCTGGTGCTGCGCTGGAACGAGATTGCCGGCCCCGAAGTGGCGCGCATCGCCCAGCCGCTGAAATATTCAGAAAATCCCGGCGGCGGCATCCTCACCCTGCGCGCGGCGCCGGGCGCAGCCCTGTTCCTGGGCCATGAAAAGCGCGCGCTGTGCGAGCGCATCAATGCCTATCTGGGCCGTCCCGCCGTCAGCCAGCTGAAATTCTCGCAAGGCGCACTGCTGCCCAAACCGTCCCGGCCCAAGCCCAACAAGCCTGCCGGGCCGCTGCCGGCGTCTGATCCCAGCCGTGGCTATGAAGGCCCGGAAGGCCTGGCCAGGGCACTTCAGGCCCTAGCCAGGCGCAGAACGCCGGCGTCGTAAAAGACCAGGCGACGTTCGTAAGTAGACCGCGCCCTCATTCTTGTGCGAAAACATCAAAAAACAGGGAGGCCGCCGTGTCGCGTAAAGCCATCATCGCCACTGTCGTGATCGCATTGGTCGCCGCCGCGGCCCTCGGCTGGCACGTTATGAGCAAGGATGGCGCGGCCCCGGCCCTGGCAGCCGACGTCAAGGGCGCCAACTACACCGTCACGCCCGACGACATGACCATGGGCGATCCCAAGGCCAAGGTGGTGCTGATCGAGTATGCCGCGCCGCGCTGCCCGCACTGCGCCCATTTCGCCGAAGAGACGTTTCCGCCGCTAAAGAAGAACTATATCGACACCGGCAAGGTGTTCTACGTCTTCCGCGTCCTGCCTCTGGCCGCCGCCGATGGCGTGGCCGAGAAGCTGGCCCGCTGCCAGCCCCGCGACAAGTATTTCGAATTCATGGACAACCTGTTCCGCACCCAGCGCGAATGGGACGACATGTATGGCGTGACCGACGTGCGCGGCGGGCTGCTCACGCAGTCCCAGAAGTTCGGCATGACCGAAGCCCAGTTCGAAGCCTGCATCGCCGACACCAAGCGCGACGCCATTATCAACCAGGTCGCCCAGGACGGGGTGGAGCGGTATGGAATCAGCTCGACGCCCTCGCTGGTAATCAACGGCAAATTGGCCCCCGATACCGCCGAATACGGCCCCCTGAGCGCGGCGCTTGACGCCGAACTGGCCAAAAAATAAAAGCCTGTTGAAGGCTTTAGCCAAGCCTGCGGGTTTGTGGACCCAGGCTGCGATCTCTGCCAAAAACATGGGGTAACCCCGGTGGAGAGTCGCCCGTGTCGCGGAAGAACCTGTTTATCGTTCTGGGCCTGGTGGCGCTGATCGCCGTGGGCGGTATCGCCTACTTCATGATGGACAGCGGTCCGAGCGAAATCGCGACCCGGTCCGGGGAAGGCTACGAGATCCTGCCCAGCGACCGCACCCTGGGCAATCCCAAGGCGAAAGTGGTGCTGATCGAATATGCCGCACACAGCTGCCCGGCCTGCGCCACTTTCAATGAGCGGACATTCCCTCCCCTGAAGGCCAATTACATCGATACCGGCAAGATATTCTACGTCTTCCGGCTGTTCCCGCTCAGGGCCGATGACGGGGCGGCAGAGAAAATCGCCCGCTGTCTGCCTGAGGATAAGTACTTCACCTTCGTTGACCTGCTGTTCCGGAATCACCCCAAATGGAACGTAGAATATGGAGTGCAGTCACCTGAGGGGGTTCGTGCCGGTCTGGTCCAGTTGGGCCGCATCGCGGGCATGAGCGAAGCGCAGGTGGAACAGTGCATGGTGAACACGGCCGAAGACGACCGCATCAACACGGTCGCCACGGACGCTGCCCGCTACAATGTGACGGGCACACCGACCCTCATATTGAACGGCGTTTCGTTGGGATCAGGAGCCATGGCCTACGACACGCTGGCAAAACGTTTGGATGAAGAACTCGCCAAGAAATAAGGCGGGCCATTTCGCGCAAGGACATACAAGTTGAAGTTCACACGCCTCAGGCTTTCCGGTTTCAAGTCCTTCGTCGAACCGACGGAGCTTTTCGTCGAGCCCGGCCTGACCGCCGTGATCGGCCCGAACGGCTGCGGCAAGTCCAACCTTTTCGACGCCATGCGCTGGGTGATGGGCGAAACCCGTCCATCCTCGGTGCGCGGCAGCGAAATGGACGATGTGATCTTCGCCGGCAGCTCCGGACGTCCGGCGCGCAACGTCGCCGAAGTGACGCTGTTCATCGACAATACCGACCGTTCCGCGGGCGCGCCCTATAACGATTGCGACACGATCGAAGTCTCGCGCCGCATCGAGCGCGAGGCCGGCAGCGTCTATCGCATCAACGGCCGCGACGTGCGCCAGCGCGACGTGCAGATTTTCTTCGCCGATGCCTCGTCGGGCGCCGGCTCCACCGCCTTTGTCCGCCAAGGCCAGATCGGGCTGCTGATTTCCCAGAAGCCGCTGGCGCGCCGCGCCATCCTGGAAGAAGCCGCCGGTATCGGCGGGCTGCACCAGCGCCGCCACGAAGCCGAACTGCGCCTGCGCGCCGCCGAAACCAACCTGTCGCGACTGGAAGACGTGATCCGCGAAGTCGAGGGCCAGGTCGCCAGCCTGAAGCGCCAGGCACGCCAGGCCTCGCGCTATCGCAACCTGTCGGGCCATATCCGCAAGGCCGAGGCCCTCGCCCATTATCTGCGCTGGACCGCCGCCGAAGCCAAAGCCGCGGTATCGGCCGAAGAACTGACCGCCGCCGCCGCCGCCGTCGCCGCCGCTACTGATGTGGCCGCCAAGGCGTCGACCGTGCAGAGCGACGCCGCCACCATCCTGCCGCCACTGCGTCAGACGGAAGCGGAAAAGGGCGCCGCCCATCACCGGTTGATCGCCCAGCGCGAACAGCTTGATGCCGAAGAACAACGCGCCCGCGAAGCGGCGCAGCGCATCCGCCAGCTGATCGCGCAAGGCGCCGCCGACACCGAGCGCGAGCAGGAACTGGAACGCGACGCCGACAGCGCGCTGGCGACGCTGGGCGAAGAAGAGCGCGCTCTCAACAGCGCCAATGAAAATGCCGGCGAAGATCTGACCGCCGCCGAAACGCTGGCGGCGGAAATGGCCGAGAGCCTTTCGGAAGCGGAAAAACTGCTGGAGCGGCTTACCGCCGAACTGGCGGACTGGAATGCCAGGAAGTCCAGTCTCGAGCGCGGCCGCGATCTGGCCAGCGCCTTGCTGGAGTCCAGCACCAGCCAGCTGTCGGATGCACAAGTGCGTCTGGACACGGCGCTGGAACGCGCCAAGGATGCGCCCGACGTCCATGCCGCCGAAGCGGAGACCGAACGCGCCCGCGGTACCTCGGAAAGCGCCCGCAGCGCCGCCGCGCAAGCCCGCGCCCATTTCCAAGAAGCGGAAAGCGCGGAAGCCATAGCGCGCGAACCGCTGGAAGCCGCTGAGCACGAAGTGCAGCGTCTTTCCGCCGAAGTGAAGGCGCTGGGCGACCTGCTCCATCCCGAAGGCGAAGGCCTGTTCCCGCCGCTGGTCGATGCGGTGACGGTACAGTCTGGCTATGAAGCGGCCCTGGCCGCCGCGCTGGGCGACGATCTTCAAGCGCCGCTGGACAATTCCTCGCCGCATCACTGGCGCGACCTGGGCAAGTTCGATCACAACCTGCCCCTGCCTTCCGGCGCCAGGCCGCTCAGCGAATTCGTCAAGGCGCCTGCCGCGCTGGACCGCCGCCTGGCCATGACCGGCCTGGTGTTCCCCGATCAGGGCGCGGAATTGCAGAAGCATCTGCAGCCCGGCCAGCGGCTGGTTTCGGCGCGCGGCGATCTGTGGCGCTGGGACGGGTTCATCGCATCCGCCGACGCGCCGTCCGTGGCCGCGCAGCGCCTGGCACAGCGCAATCGCCTAGCGTCGTTGCAAACCGAGACCGATGCCGCG
>JBBSKJ010000211.1:0-4657 GCA_038256475.1 Micropepsales bacterium
CAGCTTAGTCGCAATGAAAACGGCCTTCCGGCAACGCGGGTGTCGCGACCTGGCAAATGGGGCAATCCGTTTGTAATCGGGACGCCCGGCATCCCGAGCGCAGTTGAGGCGGTGAAGCGTTTCCGACTGGACTTGCTGCTTCGCCTCACAAAGTACCCGGACCTGCTTGAGCCGTTTCGACAGAAGAATCTGGCTGTTGGTGTCGGTTCGACGAGCCCTGCCACGCCGATGTGCTGCTCGATCTGGCAAATAAGTGAGGCTTTGGGCATGGACGGCAGCGCAACATCGCGCCACTCGCAGTGTTGCCGCAGTAAAGTTGGCCGATTGGCCCGGGCCGGTAGATACCCGGCGGGCAGGCCTGAAAAGGGGCCGCGGACGGCGGTATATTTCCCTGGAGCGCCGATATAAATCCCTGCTTACCCGCCAAAATTTCCCTGTTCCGGCAAATGTGATTGTTCCGCGTAACCAATTGAAATTTCTAATGAAAGTTGGCCTTCCTCCCGATTAGCAGGGACATTTTCCGCCAATTTTTCGAATTTTCCCTGATAGCAGGGAATTGCTTAGCAAAGACCCGTTCGCTAGGACTGCCAGCACCACCATTTTTAGTCGCGCTTCTGCGCGACTAAAAATGGTGCCGAGGGCCGCGCACGGCAGCGACTTGATGTAGCGGTCCGACATCCGCATCTCCGGAAGCCTGTGTCTCAGCTGCGTCGCAGGATGTCGCTGGGCACATCTCAGAACGGCAAGTCCCGTCGCGTTAGGTTCATATCCTCACCCCATTCTGTGCAACTGACGTTACGCGGTATCCGAAGAAATTTTGCGGACGGCGTTGTTCGGAGGAAATCCCATCCCTATCGGGAAGGCCGCCACTTCCGGATACGGCAGACTGTCCGATATCGACAAGACGAAAACGAGTTTCGTGTAGCGGATGACGGCTGACAGGCAGTGCGATTGACAGGGCCGCCCCTCTTTCGACAATGGGGGCTTCCATAGGGGGAGACATGAAGAAAAATATCGCCTGCCTGGCGGCAATGCTATTCTACGCCACCCCGGTTGAGGCGGCGCCCGGCAACAAGCTCCTGCTGATTTCGATCGACGGGCTGGATTGGCGCTATCTGCGCGACCGCGATGCGCTGGGCCTTCATATCCCCAACCTGCGCAGCCTTCTGGCCCGCTCGCAGGTGGCCGACGGGGTTACCGGCGTGTGGCCCACTGTCACATGGCCCGCGCACACCAGCATGATAACCGGCGTTCCGCCCGTTCAGCACGGTATCCTAGGCAATGCCGGCGGGCCGCTTGACATCACGCAGAGCTACTGGTCTGCCGCCAAGATCAAGGTGCCCACGCTGACCCAATGCGTAACCAAGGCTGGGCGCACCACGGCGGCGATCAACTGGCCGGTGACGGTGAACGCCGACATCACCTGGAACCTGCCGGAAGTCTATGCCAAGCGAAACGGCGTCTCCTCCGACCTCGAAACGGTTGCGCGCTATGCCACGCCGGGGCTGATCGCCGAGATCACACGGGCCACGCCCTCCTTCGCCTATCGCTGGCTCGATGATCGCACCATGACCGTGGCGACAACTCACCTTCTGAAGACCAAAAAGCCCGACCTGTTGCTGGTCCATCTGTCGGAGACGGATTCCGAGCAGCATGGCGGCGGCCCCTTCACCCCTGAGGCGAAGGCCGTGCTGGAACGATCCGACGAGCTTTTGGGAGAGATGATGAAGGTGCTTCCCAAGGACTATGCTGTAGGCATCGTCTCCGATCATGGCTTTGAGGCTGTGGACCATATCGCCAATCTGAAAGTCATGGCCGCCGCCGATGGCGTGACCGGCGACATGACCATCGCGGGCGGGCTGGTCAGAACCAACGATCCAAAGATCGCGGACTGGCTTCGCGCACAGGTTGGCAAGGGGGAAGTGGGGCGCCCGGTGCCGCCGGATGAACTGCTGTTGCATGGTGGGTTCGAGGCGCTGGCGGCGTTCGAACCTGCGACGCATGTGATGTTCGGCAATGCCACCACTGGCCCTGCCGTCACGCCGTCCGCCAACAAGGGCAATCACGGCTTCTGGCCCACGCGGCCCGACTATCGCAGCGTGTTCCTCTTATCCGGCCCTGGTGTGACGCCCGAGAAACTGGGAACGCTCCCGATGGTGTCGCTCAACGACCGCTTCGCCGCGGTGATGGGCCTGGCCTGCGGGAAATAGCGAGATTGCCGGCAAACTATCGCTACCGCGCGGAAAGGCTCCGAAATCGCGTGCGGACGCACGGCATAAAATGGTGCCGAGTCTCTCTCGCAACACCTCTGTCAGAACACCGCGCACCGGGAACGGCCCGCCAGCGGGGGCGTTGTCGGGGGCATGGTCGATACCCTGATCCATTCTGCGCGCGTGAATGACGCCGCGCAGATGAACCCGCAGCAAACCGCATTGTTGGCGCTGGGCAAAGCCTTGCAAGCGGACGGCTATTGCTTTGTCGCACCGACGCCGCTGACCTATGCCGGTTACCTGGACAGGGCCCGGCGGGAAGATGCCCGACCGCTGGTCGAAGCATTCGGCTGGAACAGGCCGTTCAGCGCGCAGGAACTGGACCCACACTATTTGTCGTTGCTGCACCGGGCCGGTCTGGTGGAAACGGCGGGGCCGGGTCGTTTGCGCAGCACGGTGCGGTTTTCGACCTTGGACGGGTTGGTCTTTGCCCATTCCGGCTATCCGACGGATCATGAAGGCTCGATTTTTTTCGGCCCCGACACCTATCGCTTTGCCCAGGCGATCAAGCGGATGGCGCAGAGCGATCCGGAATTTTCGCCGCACACCATTATAGATGTCGGTGCGGGCACCGGCGCGGGGGGGATGTATGCCGCCACGGAATTTCCCGCGGTGGGCGAGGTTATCCTGGCGGACATCAATCCGCTCGCGCTGGAATTCTGTGCGGTCAACGCCGCCCTTAATGATCTGCCCGTCCAGACCTGTCTCAGTGACGTTCTGTCGGGCGTTGCGGCGCAGGCTGACCTGATTATCAGCAATCCCCCGTATCTGATTGACCCCGGCAAGCGCGCCTATCGGCACGGCGGCGGGGATTGGGGATGCGCGCTGGCTGTGCGGATCGTGGAAGCGGCGTTGGACAAGTTGACGCAAACGGGCCGGCTGCTTCTTTACACAGGTTCCCCCATCGTGGGCGGCGTCGACAAGTTTTTGGAGGCTGTTGAGCCCGTCCTGACCGCGCGTCTGAAAGCGTACGCCTATGAGGAGACGGACCCGGATGTCTTTGGCGAGGAACTTAAAAATCCGCCTTACGATCAGGCAGATCGGATCGCAACCGTCGTGCTGCACGTTAGTGCTGCGAATCTTCTTCGGTGATCACGGATATGTATCGCGGTTTGTCAGAGTTTTCTTCCCACGGGCGTCAAAATCGCACCGCGCCGTTCGGCGTTTCGGATGCGGAACAACGCCTGCTCAGTCAATATAACCGGCATCGCCTTGCCCCCGGATTGGGAACAACGGTTCCCGACAGTACCGTAGCGCACGCCACCGACATGCTGGCGCTCGAAAGCGCGTTCCTAGCCCACGCACGTTCTCAGGTTGCCCCGCTGATCGCGAACGTTCCGGGCGAAGCAGGCGCTTTCATTAAGTGGTTTGAGCAGCTCAAGCAGGTCGGCCCCGGTCAGGGCGATGCGCTGTTCCCCTGGCTGGCAAACGAGGCATCGCTGGCGCAGATGAAGTGGTTCCTGGCGCAGGAAGTCGCCGGTGAGGCGGGCTTTGATGACCTGGTGGCGATGACGCAGGTCAAGATGCCGGCACGGCCCAAGCTGGAAATGGCGCGAAACTATTGGGACGAGATGGGACGGGGCGACCCGAAGGGCATGCACGGTCCGATGCTGGATAACCTTGCCAAGCATCTGCAACTCGACCCGCAGATTGATACCACCGTTCCGGAGGCGCTGTCTGTCGGCAATATGATGATGGCCCTGGCCTCCAACCGGATGTTTGCCTTCCACGCGGTCGGCGCGCTCGGCGCGATCGAGATGACCGCGCCGGCGAGAGCCGCGTGCGTGGTGCAGGGATTGAACAGGCTGGGCGTGCCCAAGAAGCAAAGCCATTATTTCGCCCTGCATTCCGTGCTGGATGTGAAGCATTCCGAAGCGTGGAACGCCGAGGTGCTGGCGCCGCTGGTGGCGCAAGACCCCAGGCGGGCGCGCGCGATTGCGGAAGGCGCCGTCTTGCGCCTGTGGTGCGGCGAACAGTGCTTCAAGCGCTATCGCAAGGAATTCGCGCTTACCCGCACAGGGGCGCCGCTGCAACTGATCCATTAACGCAAGCTTCGGCGAGGTCCCAAAGCAAAAGGGCGTAGCGGTTTCCCGCCACGCCCTTTTTGCATTGCCCGTCCGTTTTACTTGGACGGCCGCTTGGGCGTCGCGCGCTGCGGCGGTTCCTTGGCGGTGGCGGCGGCGGCTTCGCGCAGGACCTTGCGGGCTCCGGCGTGACGGCGTCTTTTTTCTTTCTTGCGGGCATTGTTGCGGCGCGCGGCCATGGGGTGATCCTTCTGTGGTTATGAAAACAAAATTACGTGGGCTGGTGGTTGGTAGTAGCTTTACTGGGCGGCGACCGGCTGGGGCGGCGGCAGCTTGACCTCATAGCTTGTGATCTTGGCGTTC
>JBBSKJ010000212.1:0-4635 GCA_038256475.1 Micropepsales bacterium
GGCGTCAACTATATCTACGGCACATGGTCGGCGCTGGCGGGATTGAACGGTGCGGGGCTGGGCCCCGATCATCCCACCATGAAGAAGGGTGCGGACTGGCTGACCGCGATCCAGAATCCCGATGGCGGCTGGGGCGAGAATTGCGACAGCTACAAGCTCGATTATCAGGGCTATGAGCGCAGCGCTTCAACCGCATCACAGACCGCCTGGGCGTTGCTGGGATTGATGGCGGCGGGGCAGGTGGATCACCCGGCAGTGGCACGCGGCGTCGCGTATCTGAAAGCCACCCAGCAGGGCGATGGCTTGTGGACGCAGGCCCATTACACCGGCGGCGGCTTCCCGCGCGTCTTCTATCTCAACTATCACGGCTACCCGAAATTTTTCCCGCTCTGGGCGCTGGCGCGTTACCGCAACCTCAAGAGCAGCAACTCCCGCCGCGTGGAATTCGGCCTGTGACACAGCATGTCATCCCCGGCGAGCGGCGCGCGCGGCGCGAGGGAAGGGGAGCCATGTCCACGTATGCGGGTATTGATTAGATGGATTCCCTTCCCCTCGCGCCTTACGACGCTCGGCCGGGAATGACAAAAGTGTGTTGGCAATGACGGTACTGGCGGTAACAGGCCTTGCCAAAGAAGCCGAAATGGCCGGTGTCGCCGGCGTGGTGGCGGTGGCAGGCGGGGGCGATGGCGCGGGACTGGCGGCAAAGCTCGACGCCCTGCACGGCGACATTCGCGGCGTGATCTCCATCGGGTTGGGCGGCGGACTGTCGCCGCATCTCAAGGTGGGCGATGTGGTGATCGCCGATCGCATCATCACGGGTGCGGAAAGCTGGGATTGCCATGAAGGCTGGCGGGTGCGGCTGATGTCGCGGCTGCCTCACGCGGCTCAGGGCCAGATTTTCGGCAGCGACATCATCATCCATGAGGCTGAGACCAAGACCGGCTTGTTTGGCACCACCGGCGCGCTGGCGGTGGACATGGAAAGCCAGGTCGCGGCCCGCTTCGCAGCCAAACGCAACCTGCCGCTGGCGGCCTTAAGAGTGATTTCCGATGACGCGGCGCATGTCCTGCCGGCCGCCGCCCTGGTGGCGATGAGGCCCGACGGCGGCATTGCCATCGGGCGTGTCCTGGGATCGCTGCTGCGTCGTCCCACCCAGATACCGTCCCTGATCCGCACGGCCAGGGGATCGAACAAGGCCTTCGCGGAATTACTCCGCTGCCTCGACCTCTGTGGTGTTGGAATTGCCGGCCTTGATCTGTGACATCTTGTGCTCGACATGGCGCGAGAAGGTGAACTCCGCCGGGCGCTGATTGGCGAGTGAGATTTCCGGCGCCATCTGGCCGTCGGTCTTCACGCCGCGCATCAGAATCGGCAGCATCTTCAGCGGCTTCTTGATGCTGTCGGTGGCGGCGGTGCCTTCAAAGCCGCAATGCACCATGCAGTTGGCGCATTTCTCATACTTGCCGACGCCGTATTTTTCCCACTCCGTGCCTTCCATCAGCTCGTTGAAGGTCTTGGCATAGCCTTCGCCCAGCAGGTAGCAGGGCTTCTGCCAGCCGAACACGGTCAGCAGCGGCATGGACCAGGGGGTGCATTCATAGGTCTGGTTGCCGGCCAGGAAGTCCATGAACAGCGGCGAGTTGGTGAACTTCCAGTCCTTGCCGCCACGACCGCGCGAAAGAATGTCGCGGAACATGTTCTTGGTGCGCTCGCGGTTCAGGAAGTGCTGCTGGTCGGGCGCGCGCTCATAGGCGTAGCCCGGCGAGACGGTGATGCCGTCCACGCCCATTTCCATCATCAAGTCGAAGAACTTGGCGGTGCGCTCGCCGTCGGCGCCATCGAACAAGGTGCAGTTGATCTGGGTGCGGAAACCCCTGGACTTGGCCAGCTTGATCGCGGCCACGGCGCGGTCATAGGTGCCGTCCTGACAGACCGACTTGTCGTGCATCGCCTTGTCGCCGTCCAGATGGATCGACCAGGTGAAATTGGGGTGCGGCTTGTACTGGTCGATCTTCTTGGCCAGCAGCAGCGCGTTGGTGCACAGGATCACGAACTTGTCGCGTTCCAGATAGCCTTCGACGATCTTGGCCATGTCGCGGTGGAGCAGGGGCTCGCCGCCGGCGATCGAAACGGCGGGCGCGCCGCATTCGTCGATCGCGTCCAGGCAGGCCTGCACCGACAGGCGCTGGTTCAGGATTTCATCGGGATAATCGATCTTGCCGCAGCCGGCGCAGGCCAGGTTGCAGCGGAACAGCGGTTCCAGCATCAGCACCAACGGGTACTTCTTGCCCGACAGCTGCTTCTTGACGACATAGGCCCCGATCTTGGCGGCCTGGCGAAACGGAAGTCCCATGACCTAAGCCCTCAGCTCGGCGGGCAGGCGGAACTCGATATGTTCCTTCTTGCCGTCCATCGTTTCCACTTCCACGTCTTCGATCTCGCCCAGCGCCTCGATCACATGACGCACCAGTTCTTCGGGCGCCGAGGCGCCGGCGGTCAGTCCGACCACCTTCTTGCCGCGCACCCATTCGGCTTTCAGTTCGCTGCCGTCATTGATCAGGTAGGAGGGAATGCCTTCCTCGATGCCGATCTCGCGCAACCGGTTGGAGTTCGAACTGTTGGCGGCGCCCACCACCAGGATCACATCGGCCAGCTTGGCCAGTTCGCGCACGCTCGTCTGGCGGTTCTGGGTGGCGTAGCAGATGTCGCTGGTTTCGGGGCCGACAATGTCGCTGAAACGCTTCTTGAGCGCGACGATGATGCCCTTGGTGTCGTCGATCGACAGCGTGGTCTGGGTGATATAGGCGACCGGCGTGCTGACGGGAATGTCCAGGGTGGCGACATCGGTTTCGTTCTGCACCAGATGCACCGGTGCGCCGACCTGGCCCATGGTGCCTTCCACTTCGGGATGGCCGGCATGGCCGATCAGGATCAGGGTGCGGCCATGGGCGACATAACGCTTGCCCTGATTATGCACCTTGGAGACCAGCGGGCAGGTGGCGTCCAGTACGGGCAGGCCGCGGTCCTGGGCGGTCTTGACCACCGACTGGGGCACGCCATGGGCGCTGAACACGGTGACGGCGCCATCGGGCACTTCGTCCAGTTCCTCGACGAAACGCGCGCCCTTGCTCTTGAGGGTGTTCACCACATGCTTGTTGTGCACGATCTCGTGGCGCACATAGACGGGCTCGCCATACTTATCGAGCGCCTTTTCGACGATATCGATGGCGCGCACGACGCCGGCGCAAAAGCCGCGTGGCTGGGCAAGGATAACTCGCATCTGAACCTTGATAATCCTGGGTTGCGCTACGGGCAGCACGTAAGCCCCCGCTCGCGGCACTGCAACATGCCATTGTCCCGCATTGGGCAAAGGGGTGCAACCCCTGGCCCTGCATGGCAATAGCTCCGCTGGGGTACCCCAAAATGGGGCAGGAACCCAAGCCCAAACCCAGGCCAAAAGCGGGCTGGAAAAAGCGCAGGCTTAGGGGCTAAAAGCGGCCCCAGCCGGCCCTCGGGGCAAAAGGGAAATATCGTGTCAGACAATGTGAACATGGCGGCCCAGGCCGACCTGCCCAAGGCGATTGCCGCCAGCGCCAAGCTGGTGGACGGGGCCCTGGATTCGGTCCTGCCCCAGCCGGCAGGGCCGCAGGGGCGGGTCCAGGAAGCCATGCGCTACGCCATCATGGCGGGGGGCAAGCGCCTGCGCCCCTTCCTGGTGCTGCATTCGGCCCGGCTGTTCGGGGTGGATGATTCGCGGTCCTTGCGGGTGGGCGCGGCCATCGAGGCGCTGCACACCTACTCCCTGGTGCATGACGATCTGCCCTGCATGGACGATGACGACATGCGCCGCGGCCGTCCCACCACCCATATCGCCTTTGACGAGATGACGGCGGTGCTGGCGGGCGACGCGCTGCTCACCATCGCCTTTGAAATCCTTTCGGACGCCCGCACCCATCCGTCCGGCGATGTGCGCTGCGCGCTGATTGCGCGGCTGGCGGAAGCCTCGGGCCATAGCGGCATGATCGGCGGCCAGATCATCGACATGCTGGCGGATACTTTACGATCGGAACGTGGGGGCTTCGGCATCGACGATGTCATCAACCTGCAGCGGCTCAAGACCGGCCAGCTGTTCGAATTCTCCTGCGAGGCGGGTCCCATTTTGGGCGGGGCGTCGGGGCAAGATCGCGCCCGGCTGAAATCCTATGCCGAGGAGATGGGCGTGGTGTTCCAGATCACCGACGACCTGCTGGACGTGACGTCCACAGCCGAAAAGACCGGCAAGGCGGTGGGCAAGGATGCCGACATGGGCAAGCAGACCTTGGTGACGTTGCTCGGTGTAGAGGGTGCGCGCGCTGAAGCCGAAAAGCGTGCCAACCGCGCGGTGGACGCGCTCGGTCCCTATGGGCTCCGCGCGCCGGAATTGTCGGCGTTGCCCTTCTTCCTGTTGGGCCGCGACGCCTGACGGCCCGTCATAGCGACCAAAAAAAGCCGTCTTCTGGCGTGAACGTCCGGGTTCTTGTGGGTTACACTGGGGCATAGGGAGTTTTCAATGAGCCGCATTCTGAAGTCCTTTGCCGTGGCCCTAGCACTGGCCGCCGCCCCCGCCCTTCTCACCATCCCGGCCCAGCCTGCCCA
>JBBSKJ010000213.1:0-4575 GCA_038256475.1 Micropepsales bacterium
CAGATATTCGACCGCGATCAGGAACAGGAACGAACTGCTCATCAGCAAGAGGCCCATGGTGACCTTTTCGACAAAGACGATGCGGTGGGATTTCTCGGCACGCTTGCGCCACAGATCGGCCACCGTCGCTCCCAGCAGCACCACCAGGAGCGGGTTAAGCGCCATGAACCAGGTGGTGGGAATCAGCATGCCGCCCAGCATCCGGTCCACCCGTTCCTCGGCATACAGATTCATCACCCCGCCATAGGTCTGCTGACCCGCCATATAGATGGTGGCGAAGACCGCCATCAGCACGATCAGATGCACATGCTGGGACTCCAGCAGCACCCGGCCGATGACCGCCTTGGGCGCCGCCTGTTCTTCCGGCGTGGCGACCACCACGGGAAAAGCGCGGCGGGCCTGGAAGGCAAAAATCAGGAAACCGATCACCATGCCGACGCCGGCCAGCAGGAAGCCCCAGCCCCAACCGATGCGCTCGCCCGCGGTTCCGGCGCCAAAGGGCGCGAACAGCGCGCCCATATTGATGCCCATATAGAAGAGGATGAAACCGACTTCGCGGCGCGGATCGTTGGGGCCGAACAACTGTCCCAGAAGCGCCGAGGCATTCGACTTGAAGAGGCCGGCGCCTGCGATCATCGTGACAATGCCGATGACGAAGAAGCCCATCGCAGCCGGCGTCTCGCCGCCTTTGGCCGAAAAGCTCGAGGCCGCCAACAGGAAATTGCCGGCGGCCAGGCCGATGCAGCCCAGCAGCACCGCCAGGCGCGGCCCCAGAAATTTGTCCGCCAGCCAGCCGCCCAGGAGCGGCATGAACCACATGAAGCTGGAAAACAGCCCGAACAGGAACAGCGCCCGGCTTCGGTCATAGCCCAGGCCGCCCGCGAGCGGATCGGCGACCATGAACAGGACCATGATCCCCATGAAGCCGTAATAGGAGAAACGCTCCCAGAACTCCGTCGCGAACATCACATAGACGCCGCGCGGCTGGCCCTTGAACTTGCCGAACATCAACTACTCCCTGCCGGCTTGCGTTTACTTTGCCGGGGCGTAGCTGTCGCGCGACCAGGGGCGGAAGCCCAGGGGCACCTTCTGCGGCCAGACCTGATCGAGGGTGGAGCGTTGCAGCAGCCGCCCGTCCGTCATCACGTAAGCGATGTCGGCGGTGTTGCGGATATTGCGCAAGGGATCGTTGTTGAGCACGACAAGGTCAGCCAGCTTGCCCGCCTTGAGCGAGCCAATCTGATCCTCCGCCCCCAGGAAGCGCGCACCCGCCATCGTGGCGGTGTACAGCGCCTCGATCTCGGTCATCGCATCGGCAAAGGTCCAGATGTCCCAATGGGTGCCGATGCCCGGCTGCTCGCCATGATCGCCTGACGTTACAATCCCGCCGGCGCGCTGGATGTCCGCCGCGCCCTCGGCATAGACCGGATGCCAGAAGCGTTCCTTGGGCTGCTGCACCATCGAGCGCGCGTTGCGTCCCTCGATAAAGGACCTGGACGCGAGATAGCGGTACATCGGGTCGTTCTGCAGCTGCGCATAGGGCCTGAAATAGGTCTGGGTGCCGTCCGGCCAACCGATGATGGTCATGGTCGGGGAATGGGCGACGCCCGTCTTGGCGAAGAAGGTCGTCATGTCCTTGAACAAGGGCAGCGCCGCGATGGCATGTTCCCAACCCGTCTGGCCATCCATGGCGAAGCCCAGCGCCAGGATTGGCGAGGCGCCTTCCCCCGTCACCGGCATGTTGTGCTCCCGCGCCGCTTCGATCAGGTATTGATGCTTCTTGCGGTTGGCGACACGGAAGTTCTTGAGCGACTCCACGCCCACCGCCAGCCGGGCCGAAACGTGATAGCGGGCGTCTTCCATATTATCGATGCGCACATGATCGCCCAGGCCGATAAAGCCGCCCTCGGAGACAACGCGCCCCGTGCCATAGGTGCGCGGGCCGAGGGTGTAGCCGACCTCGGTCAGATCGCGCAGCAGCGGATGATTGATATTGCTGCCCGAAGGATCGCGCAGTGCCGTCACGCCATAGGCCAGGACGATGGACAGGCGCATGTTGCGGCGCGAAGGAACGCCTTCATCCGCACCTTCCCCCCGCCCGATATGCGCATGCATGTCGATCAGGCCAGGGATGATGGTTTTACCCTCCATATTCATCACGGTATCGCCGGCGCCGGGCTGGCATTCCCCGACGCACAGGAGCTTGCCTTTCTCGACGATGATGTTGCCCTTCTCGATCACCTGATCGTTTCCTGGGCTGCCTTCCATGGTGATGATCTTGGCGCCGACCAGGGCCAGCCGCCCCGCTGCCCGCTCGTTTGGCACGGTGACTTGAAGCTGGGTTTCCGTCTTCTGCCCGGTGGCGGTGTTGAACAACACAAAGCGGTTGCCGGAAATCAGCTGCACTTCATTGGGGCTGAAGGTGGAGGCGCTGGAAATCCCGTTGGGATCCAGGCGGGTACGGCCCTTGGGCATGTCGTTGGGCTGAACCGGGATGATATCGCCGGCCTTCACCGTGGAAAGCGGCTGATGGAACAGGCGCTCGCCGCTCTCGAACAGCACGGCATCCCCGCCCGGAGTGAGCAGCGGGTTGTTGCCCGAACCACTGCGGGGCGGAAACAGCGCATGACGGCGCTCATCGCCGCCATCGGCCGCCACCGAGATCACCTCGAACACCCGCGAGGTCGTGTCTTCGCCGGGGAACGGCTCCATCATCACCATCGGATTTTTGGAGCGGCTCTGCCGGGTAAAGGAGATGCGACCATCGGCCATGACCTGTGCCGGCTGGCTGAACACCAGTTGCGCGATCCGGGTCTGGGCGCAGGTGCTAGGATCGACCCGGCGCAGCTCCCAGCTGCCGCCGTCCCAGGGCGAAGCCTCGGTCGGCGCCACCGTGCGCGCGGTGACGACCAGGGTGCCGCCCTTTTCCCAGCGGGGATGAATGAAGACGGTGGACGACGCGCAACTTTGCGTGACCTTGCCGCTGGCGACGTCCAGAACATTGAGCGCCCCCAGCTTTTCGTCATGCCAGGTGGCGAAGGCCAGTTTGGCGCCGTCCGGCGACCAGGCTGGCGAAATCTCGGCTGGTCCCTTGCCGTCGCCGGCGATCACGGGCGTTGCGCCGCCGCTGCCGGCCATATCCTTGCGCCACAGCCGTCCCAGCGCCCCGAACACGAGCGTGCGCTTGTCGGGCGACAAAGCGGGCCACATGTACAGGCGCGGCGTGAAGTTGGCCGCATTGGCGGCATCGAGCTTGGGCTTCACCAGCTCGCTGACCGTGCGCTGATAGCGCGCGGTAAAGGGAATCTGGGTGACGGCGTTGGTCGCCACATCCACCTTCCACAAATGGCCTTCACGCCAGAACAGCACCGACTTGCCGTCAGGCGTCCAGTCATGGCCGGGCATCTGGGTGTCGACATAATAGGCGTGGGACCGCGACACATCGCGGGTGACGGGATTGACCAACACCCTTTCGGTGCGGGTCTGGGTATCCAGCAGCACCAGGGCGGTGGTGCCCTTCAGATGATGACGCCGCCAGAAATAATTGTCCTCCGGCATTTCCTTGGCATAGGCGACATAGCGGCCGGAGGGATCCGGATGCGGCTCCATTTCCGCCGGGCTGCGCTCCTCCAGCTCGTGATAGGCCATGACCCATGGCGTCTCGATCTTGCTCTTGGTCAGGTCCGGCTTTTCCGGCGTGGTGACGGTTTCAACGCGGCCCGTCGCCAGCTCGATGCGTTTCACCTTCTGGCGGTACTGGAAAATGGAAAGGCCCCGGAACGGCATCACCGCGGAATGGAAATAGACGTGGCGGCCGTCTGGCGAGAAGGTGGGGGCATAATACTGGTCCGATGTGCCCGCCAGCAATTCACGCGGCTTTCCGCCATTTGCCGGCAGCAGCGCCAGCGCCCAGGTGCGGCGATGCCAGCCGCGGCCCGGCGACGGCACGTTGCGCACCGCGACAATGGTCTTGCCGTCGGGCGACCAGGCCGGATCTGTGAAGCGCATGGAAAGATCGCTGTAGAGAATGCGGGCGCTGGAACCGTCGGCATTCATCACCCACAGATTGTCCTGACCGCCACGGTCGGAGACGAAGACGATCTTGTTGCCGTCCGGCGAAAAACGCGGATGGGCGTTGACGGCAATGCCGCTGGCCTGGGTCAGCGATTGCGCGGCGCCGCCATTGATAGGCAGGCGATAGATATGGCCCAGCAGATCGAAAATAACCGTATCGCCCTTGGGCGAGACGGAAAGCCCCGCCATGGTGGCTTCGTCGACCGTGAAGTCGAGCCGGTTGGGATTGGCGCCTTTGGCGCGGATGAACTCGGCATCCGCGCCGGCGCCCACGCCGCTGGAGCTGCGGATCGGCGCAAGCTGGGACTGTTGCGCGCTGGAGGTCAGGACCGGGAGCAAAAGGCCCGCGCACAGCGCCGTGGCCACGAGCAAGTGACGATGTTTCATGTCCCACATTCCCCTTTTTTGCTCGCGCTTGATTTGCGCGTTGAGAAGGCACGGAAGAATTGCTGGCGAGGGACCAGCCCCCGCCAATCCGATGGCAGAGCGTGGGGGAGCATC
>JBBSKJ010000214.1:0-4556 GCA_038256475.1 Micropepsales bacterium
TCCAATGGGGCTGGCAGGACAAGGACTGGGCCGCCATCGGCGAAGTGCCCGCCAAGAAAGCCGGCGTTTAACACCACCGCCAAGCCACGAGCGCCGCACATCGCGGCGCGACCCTCAGCATCCGACAGCTTTCTTCCCCCGCAAGCGAAGCGACGGCGGGGGAAGATGGCGCAGCGAGGTGTTTGCGGTACGTAAACCCGAGCTGCGTCAGGTGGGGGAAGAAAAATGTCAGATGGCCTGTAAGCCGGGTTCTGTACCGCTTGCGCGGTGGTGACCATTCCTCTGGGATGTGAGTTACCCCACACCTCACGCGACCGACCCGGACGACGATGCGAAAAACATCACGTGCCGTCCCTATTTGGTCTTGCTCCCGGTGGGGCTTGCCTAGCCGCCCTTGTTACCAAGGGCGCGGTGCGCTCTTACCGCACCATTTCAACCTTGCCGCGGCTTTAGGCCGGTAGGCGGTGTCATTTCTGTGGCGCTATCCCTGGGGTCGCCCCCGCCGGCCGTTAACCGGCACCGTTTTTCCGTGGAGCCCGGACTTTCCTCGAACACTCCTCAACCGAAGTTGGGGCTCGCCCGCGGTCACCCGGCCATCTGACGACCGCCTTATACCGCCGCAAGGCAGGCGGCACCAGATGCGCCATGCTAGATAGCCGCACCGAATGAGGGTGAGCCATGAGCGAACGAAACAAGCCGATATTGCTGGGGCCCGGTGAAGGCCGGGGCTATGCGATGGGCGGCATGCGCGCCGTCTTCAAGGCGGATGAAGCAGAAACAGATGCCGCTTATTCGATCTCGGAATGGTGGCTGGAGCCGCATACGGCGGGACCCGGCGCGCACAGCCATGCCGAAAATGACGACATCTTCTATGTGCTGGAAGGAGAGATCAGCTTCCTGGTCGGCGACACCTGGACCAAGGTCGCGGCGGGCGGCTTTGTCCGCGCCGCGCCGGGCGTGACGCATGACTTCCGGAACGATACCGACCGGCGCGCCGGGTTGCTCAACATCTATATTCCCGGCGGCTTCGAGCGCGACATGCCGGCGATTGTGGATTGGTTCGCGCGGCAACCGGCGAGTTGAGGCGGCCTATACGCCGGCCTGCCTCAGCAGGGAAGCGAGCAATCCGGCGCATTCGCTGTCCCATTGCCCGTCGAGATTTGCGGGGCGGAAATGGCGCTGGAAGGCGATGATCACCTTGTCCAATGGCGACTTGGGATCGTAGCCGTAGCGGATCAGGCCTTCGGGGCCGATGTCGCTGGCAATGGCCTGCGGCCACAAGCCGATGCCCGCCGCCGCCAGCCGCTGCCACGGAAAAAGTTCGCCGGGATCGTCCTTGCGGGTCGGCGCGACATCGCTGTGGCCCAGCACCTGCGAGGTAGCGATGGCGTGGCGCATCACCAGACTCTGCGACAGGCGGATCAGCGCCGCGATCTGGGCGTCGGGAAAAGCGCGATAGCCATGCTCATGGCCCGGATTGACCAGCTCGATGCCGATGGACCGCGCATTGACGTTATCGACACCCGCCCAGTGCGACAGGCCGGAATGCCAGGCGCGGCGGTCTTCCGGCACATGGGCGTAAACCGTGCCGTCTTCATCGATGGTGTAATGGGCCGAGACGCGGGCCTCGGCGTCGCACAAGCGCTCCAGCGCGGCGGCGGCGCTTTGCATGCCGGTATAATGCAGCACCAGCATGTCGATGGGGCGTCCGCGTTCGTCATGGTTTGGCGAAGGCCGGTCCACAATCGTCACGGCGCCAATCCCCGCTCGGTCCGGATCTTGTCATAGGCGTTGTTGATCGCCGCCAGCTTGTCGGTGGCCAGCTTGATGAATTCGGGCGGCACACCGCGCGCCATCAAACTGTCGGGATGGTTTTCGCGCACCAGGCGGCGATAGGTCTGTTTCAGCTCGTCTTCCTCGGCCGAATAGGAAAGGCCCAGGATCACATAAGGGTCAGTCAGTTCCGGCGCGAAATGGCTGGCGCGGATGCGGCGATATTCCCCCGGCGCGAAGCCGAAAATCTCGGCCACCCGTTCCAGGAAGCGCGCCTCGCAGGGGTGCAGCACGCCGTCGGACTTGGCGATCTCGAACAACCCGTCCAATACGTCTTCCAGCACTGCCGGATTGCCGACGAACAGTTTGGCGATCTGCTGCGCATAATGTTCGAAACCGGCAATGTCCTGCCGCGCCAGGTCGAAGATGCGCTTTACGTTGGCGACTTCATCGGGCGGAATGGAAAAGACCTTGCGGAAGACCTCGAAGTCCTTGTCGGTGACCACGCCATCGGCGCGCGCCATCTTGCCCGCCAGCGCTACCATGGCGATGGTGAAAGTGACGCCGGGATCGCCTTCGCGGTCGAGCACGAAATGCCCCACCACCGCGCCCACGATCGCGCCTATCGGGCCGCCGACAAACAGCCCCGCCGCCGCACCGCCGACTTTGCCCCAAACAGACATGAACTCTCTCTATGGTCGCACGGGCGACGGCTCGCTACGCTCGCCCGCCCGATGCTCCTCAATCTAACTTGCTGGGGGGCGATTGCGAACCCCAGCGCCCCAGCCAGAAGGTCGCTGCGATGCCCGCCGCCAGCAGCAGGCAGGCGATCAACCATTGCTCGCCCCGCAGCAGCGCGCCGCCCGCGGCGCCGATATCCACCTGCGCCAGGGTCATGGGCAACATGCCGAGGGTCGAGCCGATCAGATAATTGCGCCAGGACAGGTTGGTCATGGCCAGCAGCGTGTTGGTCAGGCTGTGCGGCATCGGTGTCAGGCGCAGGATCGCCACGGTGCGCCAGCCGCCGGTTTCCGCGCGCTCCACCAGACGGCCGATGCCGGGCGAGGTGTCGAGCACCCCGGTGGCGCCGAACCAGCGCACAAAGGCAAAGCCCGCCGCCGCGCCGGCCAGCGCGCCCGTAAGCGCCCAGACCGTGCCCCAGAAGAATCCGAAAATAAGACCCGCCGCGATGCCCAGCACGGTGCGCGGCACGAACAACAGGCTGGCCGCCATCTGCAAGCCGATGAAGATCACCGGCGCAAAGGGGTTGGCGGCGATGGCGTCACGGATCGCCACCGGGTCAATCATGTCGCGATAGAGGATGGCGGCGACAATTCCCGCCGCCAGCACCAGCAATGCGACAATGCGAAAAATCTTCACCTAGGCAGCATCCACCTTGCGGGGGTTGTAGTTGAGAAGCGGCGCCAGCCAGCGTTCGGCGGTGGCGACATCCCAGCCCTTGCGGCGGGCATAGTCTTCCACCTGGTCGCGCTCGATCTTGCCGACGCCGAAATAGCGGCTTTCGGGATGGGCGTAATAGAAACCCGACACCGACGAGCCCGGCCACATGGCATAGCTTTCTGTCAGCTTGACGCCGATCTTGTCTTCGGCATCCAGCAGCTTGAACAGGGTGGCCTTTTCGCTGTGCTCGGGCTGGGCGGGATAGCCCGGCGCCGGACGGATGCCGCGATAGGCTTCCTTGATCAGTTCTTCGTTGGTGAAACTTTCGTCCGCCGCATAGCCCCAGTAATTCTGCCGCACCAGCTGGTGCATGCGTTCGGCAAAGGCTTCCGCCAGCCGGTCGGCCAGGGCGCGCAGCAGAATGGCGGAGTAATCGTCCTTGGCGGCCTCGAACTTCTTGATGTGCTTGTCTTCGCCCAGTCCCGCCGTCACCACAAAGCCGCCGATGTAATCTTCCACGCCGACGGGCGCGATAAAGTCCGACAGCGCCAGGTTCGCGCGGCCCGCCTCGCGCGCCATCTGCTGGCGCAGGGTGTGCAGGGTGTGGATGGGGAATTTCCTCGCCTTGTCGCCATAGACAACGATATCGTCGGGGTTGTCCGGTGACTGGTTGGCGGGCCAGAAACCGATCACGGCGCTGGCCTGCAGCCATTTGCCTTCGATGATCTTGCCCAGCATTTTCTGAGCATCGTTGAACAGGTCGGTGGCGGCCTTGCCCACCTTGTCGTCGGTCAGGATGGCGGGATAGGGCCCGGCCAGTTCCCAGGTCTGGAAGAAGGGCGTCCAGTCGATATATTTCGCCAGCTCGCCCAGATCGTAGTTGGTGTATTTGCGCGTGCCCAAAAAGCTGGGCGCCGGCGGCTTGTAATCGGCGAAATCCGGCCTGGCGCGGTTGGCGCGCGCCTGTTCGATGGTCAGCCGCTTGCCGCTGCTGGTCTTGTTGGCATGGCCGGTGGCGATCTTTTCATATTCGGCGCGAATGTCGGCCGCATAGCCCGCCCCGCCATCCTTGCTGAGCAGGCTGGATGCCACGCCCACGGCGCGCGATGCGTCGGTGACATAGACGGTCTGGCCGCGGCGATAGGACGGATCGATCTTCACCGCGGTATGCACCTTGGACGTGGTGGCGCCGCCGATCAGCAGCGGAATGTCGAAGCCCTGCCGTTCCATCTCGCTGGCCACCGTCACCATCTCGTCGAGCGAGGGGGTGATCAGCCCGGAAAGCCCGATGATGTTGGCTTTATGCTCATTGGCGGCGTCGAGGATCTTCTGGGTCGGCGTCATGACGCCCAGGTCGATCACTTCATAGCCGTTGCACTGCA
>JBBSKJ010000215.1:0-4544 GCA_038256475.1 Micropepsales bacterium
ACCGACGGATAGTTGGCCGGGGTGGTGTAGTTCGGATCGCCCGGCGAAAGCGGGCGGGTATACAGGCTGCAGAGCGGGCTGTTATAGGCCGGCGCGCTGGCGATACAGAGGTTCTGGACGGCCGTGTTCTGTCCGCTGATGAAGGCGATCGCGTTCGACATGTGGGTCTGGAAATAATCCAGCGAGACCACCAGGCCCGGGATGAAGTCCGGGGTCAGCACGATGCCGGCCGTATAGGTGCGAGCGACTTCTGGCACCAGGCTGGAATTGCCCTGTGTCTGAAGGCGGGTGCTGTTGTTGCCGGTGGTCAGCAGGTCGGTGAAGCCCGTCGAGGAGATGCCAACCGGCTGGAACAGATCGTTCAGGTTGGGCGCACGGATGTCGACCGAAGTCGTGCCGCGGAAGCGGACGGTTTCGTTGACGTGCCAGTCCAGGCCGATCTTCCAGGTATAGGCTTCACCCGACGAGGAATAGTTGGTGTAACGGCCCGCCACGTTCGCCGACAGGTCCGCGATCAGCGGGATGTCCTTGAGCAACGGGACATTCGCTTCGACCGCAAATTCGTAAACATTGTTGCTGGCATAGACCGGAGCATTGACGTTCTGGGTCCAGCGCACCGGCGAGGTGTTGCCGTTCTGCAGGCACATGCGCAGGCCCGAGCAGTTGACGAACTCGGTCGGAATCGCGTCGGTCTGCATGTCATAGCTCGCCCAGCGCATTTCGCCCGAGAGCGCCGCGCTGATCTCGCCGGCCGGCAGGCCGAAGCCCAGCGGACCGGAGATGCTGGCGCTGAGGTCGTCGAGCTTCTGGGTCAGAATCCAGGCGGTCGAACGCGAGGTCCAGTTCCAGGACTCCATCGAGATGCCCCGCTCCGGATCGAACAGGTTCATCGGGACGCAGCCCGGATAGAGGGCCGCCAGGTTCGGAATGGTGCTGACATAGCACTGGATGGTGCCGCCGACATTGACGCCGCCGATGGTGGTGCCAGCCGGCGCGACCACCGCGTCCATCGACGCCAGCAAACGGGCATTGTCGGTGTTGTTGGGGTTGCGCACCTTCAACCGGCTTTCGCCATGGGTGAAATTGACGTCCCAGTTAAACCGATCCATCAGCGTGCCCGTCATGCCGCCCTGGACCGAGACGTACCGCTGGGTGCCGATGGTGACGTACGAGCTGCGGGTCGCGGCGGCGTCCATGCCGTCCACTTTGTGCTGCGGTATGTAGGACGGCGCGGTGAAGTAGGTCGCGCCGACAGGCCAAGTCGGCGGCGTACCACCGCCATTGGTGTTGGGAACACTCGCCGCCGCGGCCTGGGTGCGGCCACCCGAAGCCAGCTGCGCCTGCACAGTGGGCGACAGGAACGGGTTGTTGGTGAAGAAGGCGTTGGGACGGCCGCCGGCGGAACTGATGACCAATCCGCTCCAGCTGGCGAAGTTCTTGGACTCGGCCCAAGTGCCCTGGATGAAGGCATTGATGTTGTCGGTGATGTCATAGCTGGCGCGTGTGAAGACTTCATAGGAGCGCAGCTGCGAACGGAAAGTGCCGCCCTTCTGGTAACCGCCGTCACCGCCCGACTCCAGGTTGGCGGTGCCGGTCGGCACGCCATGGATCATTGGCCGAATCTGATCGGGGCTGTTGAAGGTATAATTGTTGAAGGCGCATCCGGTGCCGCAATTGATAGTGCCGGCCTGGGACTGGTTAAACAGATGGCCATAGGGAAGCATCCGGAACGGATTGGCGGCGCTGCCCGAACCAGCCTGAACCCAGGTGTTGTTGTTATAGCCATAAGGACGCGACTCGATCGGGATCATGTCCTGGTTTTCGTACTTGGCGGAGATCAGGAAATGACCGCGGTCCCCGAAAACCGGCGTGCCGTAGGCGAAACCGCTCTGCCAGCGGGCACCGTCGCCATACTTCGAAATGCCGCCGTTCACATTGTATTTGAAACCGGTGTAGGTCTTGTCGAGGACGAAGTTGACCACGCCGGCCACGGCGTCGGAGCCATAAACAGCCGAGGCGCCGCCGGTGACCACGTCGACGCGGCTCATCAGCATCTGCGGCATGATATCAATATCCACGGTGCCGTCCTGGTTGGAGGCCGGCACGCGATGGCCGTCCAGCAGGATCAGGGTGCGCTGCGGGCCGAAGTTGCGCAGGGCCAGAACGTTACCCGAGGTATTGCGGCTGGCATTGTCCTGGCTGCGCGGGGTACGGCCGCCGGTGAAGACCGGCAGCTTGTTCAGCGCGTCTGGCACGTTGGTCGGGGTGGTGGCCTGCAGCTGTTCGGCGGTGACGACGGTCAGCGGCGTGGGCGAGAGCGTGATGTCCGAGATGATGCGCGAACCGGTCACTGTCACTTGCTCGACCGGGCCTTCCTGCGCATAGGCGGATGAGGCCGAAGCCAGCGCCACAACGCCGACGGTGCAAAGCAGCGACATATTGAACTTCGAAGCCATAACTTTATCTCCCCTGTACGCCTCTGCCGGGCGCGACTGACAAACTGTCAAATTTGGATATAGCCCGCTTCTACATGCATCGACGGCGATGCCGCGATGCTCCCGCCTGCGAGACACACCCCTTCTGAGCTATCGTATAGCATCGTTCTTTCGCGATCAGAGTTTAGAAAAACTATCTTGAGATATCGGGTTTAAGGCGCATCACCTGTCAGACGGGATGCGGTATGTCAGGCCGGACAAAAGAAAATGTTCGGCGCGACTCCCAGAGCGCGGCGAACCATTTTGGGTCAGTTTTCCAAGGGAAGCGCGCATGAACCTGATCAGGCGGATCGCCTCACTCGCGGTTGTGGCCGCCATGCTGGCCGCCGCTCCTGCTATCGCCCCCGGCATCGCCCAAGAGGTCTTCTATGCCTGGGCGCCCAAGCCGACAGTGCCGGAGGGATGGGAAGCCCCCAACCGGCCGGTCTGGCGGCTGTCGGAAATACTGGCCGCGCACCAGACGCAGAAAAGCTGGGTGCATCCGGTGGTCCGCGACCTGGACTATGCCGCCGACTACATCCAGATGGCGCCGGGCGAAAAAGCCCGCACAAAATTCTATGCCGACGATCGCACCTTCCTTGTCGTCTGGGGCGGCCAGATTCGGTTCACCATTCAGGGCCAGCAGCCCTTTGTCGCCAGCAGGGGATTCTTCGTGCAGGTGCCGTATCGCACCGCCTTCACCATGGAGACGGTAGGCGATGAGCCGTCGCTGCGCTTTGAAGTGCGCCGCGCGCGCGCGCAAGCCTATTACCCCACCACCATCTCGGCCGCTGACGCGCCGCCAAATCCCATCGGCGTCACCATGGACAAGGTGAGCTATCGCCTCACCCCCGATCCCTACACGACCATCAATGTGCCCTACCTCGATTTCCTGAAGGACTATGTGAACAACCCGGCCAATCCACGCAGCGTCAAACCCTTCATTCATGACGATCACAACTGGGTGAATGTCATCCGCCTGCAGGGAATGCCGACGCCGCCGCAAACCAATCGCGGGCACTATCACACCGGCCTCAGCGAATTCTGGTTCATTCCCGAAGGCAGGGTGGAGTTCCTGATCGAGGGTCGTCCCTTGTTGACGGCTGATGCAGGCGACATCGTCTATGCGCCGCCCGGCCGCTGGCATCGGGCCAGTTCCGCCGACGGACAGGTCGGCACCCGGCTCGCGATCATCGCCCGCCCCCGCAACATGCATAACTATGCCGGTGATGCCGGCGCCAAGCAGTGATGAAGAGCTTGAGCGGCGACTATATCTTTGCGCGGGCCGGAGCCGCCCATCGCATGGAAGTGCCCGCGGGCGGCAAGGTCCGTTACATAGTCTTCAAGAGGCGCAAATAGCCTCGGCGATTTTGCGTCAGCCCGGAATTTCAGGGATAACGGACGCATGTCGCGCCGCGCCCTGCCCTTCTTCGTCCTTGCTTTTGCTGCCGCCGCGACCTGCGCCTCCGCCGCGGGCAGCGACTGGGGAATCTATGGCGGCACGTCCGATGGCAACCGCTATTCCAGCCTGACCCAGATCACCAAGGGCAATGTGAGCCGGCTGGCGCCCGCCTGGACCCATGCGATGGAAGCGGGCGGCGATCCGCAGACCCATCCCCTGGCGATTGATGGGGTGGTGTACGCCTATACGCCATCGCTGAAAGTCATTGCTCTGGACGGCGCCACCGGAAAACAGATCTGGCAATTCGATTCCGGCGTGGCGGGCCGCGGCGCCCAGCGCGGCCTGGCCTGGTGGAGCGCAGGCGGCGAGAAGCGCCTGTTCGCGTCGGTGATGCATTTTCTCTATGCGCTGGATCCAGCCACCGGCAAGCCGCTGGAGCGTTTTGGCGACAAGGGCCGCATCGATCTGCGCCACAATCTCAGCCGTGACAGCGCCGAGTTGTATGTCTCGCTCACCACGCCTGGCGTGATCTACAAAGACCTGCTGATCACCGGATTCCGCACCGCCGAATCCGCCCCCGCCGCGCCGGGCGACATTCGCGCCTTTGACGTGCGCACCGGAAAATTGCGCTGGGCTTTCCGCACCATTCCGCGCCCTGGCGACGCCGG
>JBBSKJ010000216.1:0-4539 GCA_038256475.1 Micropepsales bacterium
AGCCTGATCGCCGCCGGCCTCGCCCTTTTCGTGCTGGCCGTCGGCAGCGGCACTTACTGGATGGTGGGCCGTCCCTATCTGGCGCAGCGCGAGGCCCGCGGCACCGGCGCGCTGAGCGTCAACGAACCCAATACCCTGATCCCGCTTCTGGTTCAGCGGGTGCGCCGGTATCCCACCGACACCCGCGCCTGGCGCTTTCTGGGGCAGGCCTATATGGCGGCGCGCGATCCGGCCAATGCCGCCAAGGCGCTGGGCCGCGCCATTGTGCTGGAAGGCAAGGGCGATCCGGAACTCAATACCGCCTATGGCGAAGCGCTGGTGATGGCCAATGGCGGCGCCGTGACACCGGAAGCTGAGCAGGCTTTCACCGCCACCTTGCAGGTCGATCCCTCCAGTGCGCCCGCGCGCTTCTATCTGGGCGAGGCCCGGCGGGCCAAGGGTGATGTGACCGGCGCGGCGCAGATGTGGCAAAGCCTTTTGGCCGACACGCCTGTCACCACGCCCTTGTATCAGATGCTGGTGGACCGGCTGGCGCTGCTGACCGCCGATGCCACGCGCGCCAATCCCGGCGCGGCGCCAGATCCGCGCAAGATGGTGGAGATGCTGGCGGCAAGGCTGAAGGGCGATCCCAATGACGCGCTGGGCTGGGTGCGATTGATACGCGCCTATGCCGTTCTGAACGAAACAGCCACTGCCCAGGAAGCACTGGCCACGGCGCGCAAGACCTTCGCCGACAATCCCGACGCCCAGACCGCCTTCGACACCACCGCCAAGGCGCTGAAGCTGAATTAAAGAAAACGCACAAAAAATGCCCGGGCCGCTTTGACGGCCCGGGCGCTCAAGCTGGACTAACCCTTATTGTCATTCCCGCGAAAGCGGGAATCCATGATGCCATCCGCGTTGCCGTAAACATGGATGCCCGCTTGCGCGGGCATGACAAAGGAAAATCAGTAGGGCATCTTGCGCTTGGTATAGAGCCGGTCCTCATGGACTCGCTTTTCATTACCGGCAGGGCCGATGCGCCTGCCCTCATCGATCTCCTGGTTGCGGGTGGCGCCGTGCGGGCCGTCGCCCAGCCACTGCACTTTGTGCCGTTTGGCCGCAAGCCGGATGCGTTCCAGGTTTTCCCGCAAGCGCTTGGAGGCGGGCAGCTCGGCGCGCTGCGCCGGCGTGAGATCGGGCCTGACCGCGTCCCATCCCAGATGTGACAGGCCATTGTCGCTGGGGCCGGGTTCGGCAAAGGCCAAACCCTTGGTCGACAGGATATTGTCGGCCACCTCCACCGAGCGGCGGTTTTCCAGCTTGAAGCCCATGGTGATTTCGCCCTTGGGATTGTGCGGCCAGACGTCAGCGACCCGCGAATATTCGGCCGGGGTAATGCCCCAGATATGGGCGGCGAAAGTCTGGCTGCCTGCTCCGCGGCAGCCTTCGATGGGAAGCTGCTCCACACCAGGCCAGGTCCACTTGTAGCGTGCGCCCGCGATGGCGATCTGGGCGGCTTCCGCCGATTCCATTTCGCAGATCAGGACACCATGGACGCCGGCCGCGAGACACTGGGCGATTTGCCAAACATTGGCGCGCATCGAGGGACCGTCGAAGCCCCAGGCCGGAATGGTGGCAAACACCATCGGCGTGCGATGGCCCGACGGGGTGGGGCCGCCATCCACGAGGCCCTGCATGAAGTTGCGCAGGCCGTCGATGCTGAAGGAGTCGTTCTCCATTTCGTAATTGATGGCATCGCAATAGGTCTGGGCCATGCGCTTGCCTTCTTCATAGGTGTCAGGCGCACCGGACGGGCCGAATTCGGCATAGGCAACGACTTGATTGTCTTCCCAAAGCTCGATCGCCTTGTTGATGCGGCGCGGCTTGTAGTTGCGATCGACCGAGGGAACCAGCGGCAGGGTGCGGGCCCAGTTTGGCTGGAACCCATAACCCTTGCTGGCGTAGCCGATATAATGCGGGCTATCCAGCATGCTGCGGCCGGTGGCCTTGGGAACGCCGGGCGGATAACCGCCGCCTGGCTGCCGAACGGGCTGGGCCAAGGCTCCGGTGGCGGCCGCTGCGACCACGCCGGCACCGAAAAGAAAATCGCGTTTCTTGATGTCCATCTTCGTCCCCGAGTTTTTTTGCTTGGCTCAACCCTGTCACTTCCACTGCGCGCTGTCAGCTGCGTTTTTGCAGTTTGCGGTGCAGCACTCATGACGCAGCGCGAAGTTTCCCGTGCCAACGCGGCACGAACCGTGCTGCGTCATGACCACGCACATGCGGCTGTCAGACCACGGTGACGGAAAGCTCGCCGATTTTTTCGATGCGGCAGGTCATCTTGTCACCCTTCTGGACCGGGCCCACGCCTTCGGGCGTGCCGGTGAAGATCAGGTCGCCGGCCTTGAGTTCCGCCTGGGCCGAGAGATGATGGATAACTTCCGGTACGTTCCAGATCATCTTGGCGAGATCGGAGTCCTGCCGCGTCTTGCCGTTCACCGCGAGATGGATGCGGCCCTTGGACAAGTGGCCAACCGCGCTCGCCGGATAGATGGTGCCGCAGGGCGCGCTGTCCTCAAACGATTTGCCGATTTCCCAGGGCCACTGCTTTTCCTTCATGCGGCTCTGCTGGTCGCGGCGGGTCATGTCCAGGCCCACGGCATAGCCATAGACATGGTCCAGCGCGCTCGCCATCGGAATGTTCATGCCGCCTGACTTCATCGCCACCACCAGCTCGATCTCATGCTGATAGTCGTTGGTCAGCGCAGGATAGGCGCAAGTACCGCCATGCTGCACGATCATGTCGCGATGCTTGGCGAAGAAGAAGGGCAGCTCGCGCTCGTCATTGCCCATTTCGCGGATGTGCGCCAGGTAATTGCGCCCGACGCAATAAATGCGGCGCACCGGAAAGCGCTGGGCGCTGCCATTGACCGGCAAGAAGACCTGCTGCGGCACGGGGAACACTGTCGCGGGCTGGGCCATGGCTTCACCGGTCATCGCGGCACCAGCACCCAGCAGGGCGCCGCCCACCAGAAAATCGCGCTTCTTGATGTCCATCCTGTCTCTCCCCGCCTGCCCGGCATGGCGGCAAGCCTGTCACTTCGTGCCGTCGCTGTCAGCCGCCTTTATACGCTGCGGCGCAGCACCCAGGCTCATCACCAAACTCTCCAGCGCCACGGCGGCGGCTTCCACCGCCGCGGCGTCGCGGCCCCGCACCACCAGCTGCGCGCCAAAGGGCGCGGCGGCACCTTCACGGTAGAAGGGATAGGAGCCGATGGCGGTATCGGGATGCGCGCGCTGCAAGGCCGCAAGCCCCGGGGCGATTGTGCCTTCGGGAATGGCGGCTTCGACCGTGACGGCGGTGACCGGCGCCCCGCGCGGCAGCTCCGGCGCGATGGCTTCCAGCATGGCGCGCATCACCATCGGCACGCCGGCCATCACATAGACATTGCCGATGTGAAATCCCGGCGCGCCGGACACGCTGTTGGCCACCAGCGCCGCGCCATGAGGAATGCGGGCCATGCGCTTGCGCATCTCGTTGAATTCGCCCGGCGGATAGCGCGCCTCCAAAAGCGCATAGGCCTCAGGGTCATAACCGATGCCCACATCAAACGCCCTGGCCACCGCATCGGCGGTGATGTCGTCATGGGTCGGTCCGATGCCCCCGGTGGTGAAGACAAAATCATACTGGGTGCGCAGGGCATTGAGGCCTGCGACAATCTCGTCTTCGACATCGCCCACCACCCGGGCTTCCCGCAGGTCGATGCCCAGCGCGGTGAGGAACCTGGCGATATAACGGGTGTTGGTGTCCTGGGTGCGGCCCGACAAAATCTCGTCGCCGATCACCAGAATGGCCGCCTGGATCGCCAAATCATGCACCTCTAGACAGGTTGGGAAACAGGTTGGGTTTTGCCAATACGGTCATTATATTGGGTCCATCATGACCATCGTACCCCAATCCGAGATTTTTGAAGCGGCGCGCAAGGCCCATTTTGCCGTCACCCTGCACGAGGCGGGTGATTTTGACAGCATGCGCAAGGCCGGCCGCCTGGCCGCCGAGGTGCTGGACCTGCTGGTGCCGCTGGTCAAGCCGGGCGTCACCACCGAAGCGCTGGACAAGGTGGCTTATGACTATGTCGTGGCCCATGGCGCCATTCCGGCCTGCCTGGGCTATCGCGGCTATCGCCACACGGTTTGCACCTCGATCAATCATGTCGTGTGTCACGGGATTCCGAATGACAAGCCGCTGCGTGACGGCGATATCGTCAATATCGACGTCACCGTGATCCTGAATGGCTGGCATGGCGACACCAGCCGGATGTATCCGGTGGGCGACGTCAAGCGCAAAGCCGAGCGGCTGGTCGAAATCACCTATGACGCCATGATGCGCGGCATTGCCGCCGTGAAGCCCGGCAACACCACCGGCGATATCGGCCATGCCATCCAGTCTTTCGCCGAAGGCCAGGAGAATTGCGCCGTGGTAAGAGACTTCTGCGGCCACGGGCTGGGCAAGGTGTTCCACGCCCTGCCCAACATCGTGCATTACGGCAAGCCCGG
>JBBSKJ010000217.1:0-4533 GCA_038256475.1 Micropepsales bacterium
GGCCAAGGTGCGCGCGTCGGTGACCGGTGTCTTGGCGAAGATGTCATTGCCGGTCGATGAGAACAGGATAGGCACATCGGTCTGTTTGCCGGCCGCATGGATTTTCTGGGGGTGATCGGTCAACAGATAGCCCTCGACGGTGGGACCGGGAAAGACAATCTTGGCCTCGCGCGCGATGTTGACGATCTGGTCGGCGGGAATGGTGCGCATATGGGCGATGTCGCGGGCCTTCATCGCCTGCTGCAGCCTCACGCCCTTTTCTTCGGTCTGTTTCAGCACTTCCAGGGGCGGGGAAAAGGCGCCGTGATAGCCGCCCGACAGCGAAATCACCTTGGCGTAAAGCCCCTTGGCCAGCGGCGAGGACTGCAACACGTCGACCGCCATGGCGCCGGCCGACTGGCCCAGCACCGTCACATTGGCGGGATCACCGCCAAAGGCGGCGATGTTGCGCTGAATCCATTTCAGGCCGGCGATCTGGTCCATCATGCCCCAGTTGCCCGAAGCGTTATGGCCCGACGATTTTGTCAGCTCCGGATGGGCCATGTTGCCCATGATGCCGACGCGGTAGCTGATCCCCATATAGATCACGCCCTTTTTCGCGATCTCATGGCCGCCATAGATATCGAAATTGATCGAGCCTTCCTGGAAACCGCCACCGTGGATCCACACCACCACCGGCAGCTTGGCATCGGGCCTGGTGTTCGGCGGCACCCAGATGTTGGCGTAGAGGCAATCCTCGCTGGACCGGATCTCGCCAAAATAGTGATTGAGGGTGGTGGCGCGCAGCGGGATGTAGCAGTGGGTCAGCTTGGTATCGGCATTGTAGATGCCGTTCCAGGGCTTGACCGGCATCGGCGCGTGCCAGCGCAGCTCGCGCACCGGCGGCGCGGCAAAGGGCACGCCCAGATAGGCGCGAATGCCGGAGTCCAGCAGCGTGCCGGACAATTTGCCGCTTTCAATAGTGATCGGATCGGACGGAATGGGATTCATCACCCCGGCCTGTGCGGCGCCAATCATCAGCGCGAGTGCAGTGCAGCAAACCAGTGACTTGAAACGGCCCATCATTCCCTCCGGATTTGGACATTGTTGTAAGGCAAAAGCTGCGTCCTTGCACGGGTCCTGAAGCAGCCCTAACTTTGAAAATGATCACGCAAAGGGGAAAATGGGATGGGGTTGCGCGGCGCTTTGATGGCGGCGGTCCTGTGCTGCGTGACCGGCTTTGGCGCGCAAGGCGCCACCGTAGCGACCGCCGATGGCCCGGTTGAAGGTCTGCGCAAGAACGGCGTCGAACAATTTTTGGGAATCCCCTTTGCCGCGCCGCCGGTCGGGCCTTTGCGCTGGATGCCGCCGCAAGGAAACGCGAAGTGGACGCAGCTGCGCCAGGCCAAAAGCTTCGGGCCGACCTGCGCCCAGGTCACGACCCTGGGCCCGTTCGCCGGGCCGGCCAACAACAACGAGGATTGTCTTTACCTGAATGTCTTCACGCCCGATGTGAAGGCGAAGTTGCCGGTGCTGGTGTGGATTCACGGCGGCGGCTATTTCGACGGCGCCAGCAACGACTATGACGGCAGCAAGCTGGCGGGCGCGGGCAAGCTGGTGGTCGGCACCATCAATTACCGCCTGAACCTGTTCGGCTTCCTGGCGCATCCGGCACTGGACGGCGAAGGCCGCGCGTTCGGCAATTACGGGTTGATGGACATGCAGGCCGCGCTGAAATGGGTGCGGGCGAACATCGCGTCCTTCGGCGGCGATCCGAACAACGTCACCCTGGGCGGACAGTCTGCCGGCGCCGGCGCGGCCGCTGCCCATGTGATCTCGCCGGGTGCAGCAGGATTGTTTCATCGCGCCATCTTCCAGAGCGGCGGCTATTCGCCTTTGGCACCGCTCGCAGCTGCGCGCGCGCGCGGCGTGAAGTTCGCGGCCGCCGCAGGATGCAAAGGTGACAATGCGCAGATCGCCAAATGCCTGCGCGCCCTGCCCGCCGCCAAGATCGCCGCCTTGTCGGGTACCGAAAGCGCCACCAGCGCCTTTGTCGGCGGAGCCATGATTGACGGGAGTGTCATTCCACGCCAGGCGATCGACGCTTTCCGCAGTGGAAATTTCAACCGCATGCCGATCATGATGGGCACCACCCGCGACGAGGGCAATTTCACCGTCGGTATCGCGCAATATTTCAAGAAGGACCGCGCCGCGATCACGCAGAAAGAGTTCGGTGATTATGTGCAACGGGTCTATGGCGGCAATGCCGGTCCGGGCGGCACGCCGCCGGCCTACCCCGCGGACACTGTGGCGGCGCTGAAGAGCCGTTATCCGGTGGCCAAGGCCGCGCCGCACAAGGCCTGGGCCGCGGTTCATAGCGACATGCTGGCCTGCCGCGGCCAGTATGCGGCTGGCGCTTTGGCGCGGCATGCCCCGCTTTACATGTACCGCTTCGACGACCGCACTGCCCCGTCCTATTTCCCGAAGATGGCGGGCTTTGAGCCGGGCGCCTATCACACCGGCGACATTCCCTATGTCTTTATCGGCTATCATGGCGGACCCGATGGCGTGCGTGTGCCGCTGACGCGGGCGCAGACAAAACTATCCGACAAGATGATCGCCGCCTGGGCGAATTTCGCGCGGACAGGCAATCCCAACGGCCAGGGTGATGCACCCTGGCCACGCTGGGGCGGCCCACAATCCGCCTATTTCCTGCAGGACAATGACTGGAAAAATACGCTGTCCAATGCCCAGTTCGCCGCCGCGCACCAATGCGGTTTCTGGCAATCCATTCTTCTTTACAAGTAAGGATCAACCATGCGCCTGTTTGCTTCCGCCGCCCTCGCCGCCCTTTTGCTGACACCCTTCGCCGCGCAAGCCGCCGATCTGCGCATTATCAGCCCCGGCATCGTCTACAATGCTGCGCTGTATGATCTGGTGGCGGACTACAACAAGAAGACCGGCAACAACGCCATCATCGTGCGTGCGGTCATGAACAAGATCGTGGATGAGGTCAAAACCGCCACGCCGCCGGCCGACGTGATCGGATTGCCGGCGGACATGATGAACACCCTGGTCCTGGATGGCGGCATTGTGCGCGGCAGCTACACGCCGCTGGGCCGCGGCGAGCTGGGACTGGCGGTCAAGAAGGGCGCGGCCAAGCCGGATATCTCGACCGTCGCCAAGCTGGCGACCGCGCTGAAGAGCGCTAGGGGCGTGATGGTCAATGATCCCAAGGCCGGCACCATGCAGGGGGTGATGATCGACGGCATCTTGAAGCGCCCGGAATTTGCCGGCGTGAAGGCGGTGCCGTCCTCAAGGGCGAAGGCGCGGCGGCACTGGCGCGCGGCGAAGGCGAGATGGCGATCCAGCTGGTGCAGGAGATATTGAACAAGCCGGAAATCGAACTGGTGGCGCCGTTGCCGGTGGAATTGGGCGGTCACATGGATGCGGTGCTGGCGGTGTCGTCGCGCAGCACCCAGCCCAAACTGGCGATGGACTTCATCCAGTTCCTCACCAGCCCGGAAGGCCGGGCTGCGTGGAAGGCCAAGGGAATGCGGCCGTTCTGACGGCCGCTATTTTCGAGTCCAGCCGCCGCCCAAGGGCCTGACGAACTGGCCCACAGGCGTGCGGGCGATCAGCTGCGCACCGGTGGCCTGGCCCGCCGCTTCGCGCGTGGTACCGGACTTGGCCGCCGTCTGGGCATAAACCTCGGCGCGGCCGGCATTGATGGCGCTGACCGCCGCCGTGGTGGCGGCATCGGCCGACCCGCCGACAAAACCCAGATACCCGTCAGCCTGTTCGCCGACGGTGCCGGCCACCTTGGCGGCATCGACGGTCGCCTTTTCGGCTGCGCCTTGCGCGAAGGCCGGAGAAGACAGCGCCAGCATCAAGAAGGCGGCGGTGAAAAACTTTTTGAAGTTGCTCATGATCGGGCTTCCTCAGCTTAGAACAGGTCGGGGTTTTGCGCGATGGCGCTCTGGACTTCCTTGTCCAGGCGTACGCGGACATCGGCATCGAGCTTGGCGTAGATATTGATCGGCGCCACTTCCACGCGGATGGTCGGAGTGCAGGCCCCCAGCGCCGTAACGGCGCAGGCGGCTAACAGCAGTTTCTTCATGGCTTTTGCTCCATGCGGCTGACGTCCGGTTGCCCCTCCGGATTGAGAGTGTTTGACCATGCTTCGGTATAGGACTTCAAGAGTTCGTCAAAATTAAGGGAAGTATCCAGGGTGAGGTCGATAGGCGTCCCACTGGGCAAAGGCACCGATTTCTGCAGCGCGGTGCCATCTATAATGTCGGCAATGGAGATCTCAGCCACCTGTCGTTTGGGCGGATCGCTGCGGCCCTTGATCTTGAACAGGATCGAAAGCCGGCCATTGGCGACGGAGTTGAGATCAGCCGTCATCTCGTCATAGGCCAGATACTCCAGCGCCTGATAGGCGAAATCCTGGACGGCATTGACGCTCGCCGTGCCGCCCTGGTTCCACAGCGAACGGTTGATGGAAAGCCGGCCCGGCCCGTCCGAGGCGATACGGCCCTTGGTAATGCGAAA
>JBBSKJ010000218.1:0-4530 GCA_038256475.1 Micropepsales bacterium
ACGCGCGGTTTCTTCATCATGGTCCTGATTGCGCTGGCGATCGGCGGGGCGCTGGCGCTGTTCGCCTGGCGCGCGCCGACGCTCAAGGGCGGCGCTGCTTTCGAACCAGTCAGCCGCGAGACCACGCTGCTGCTCAACAATGTTTTCTTGATCGCATCCTGTGCCTGCGTTTTTGTCGGCACGCTCTATCCGTTGGTACTGGAAGCGTATAACGGCACCAAGATTTCGGTGGGGCCGCCCTATTATGCCCTGACCTTCGCGCCGATCTTCTTTGCCCTGCTGCTTCTGGTGCCGCTGGGGCCCAGGCTCGGATGGAAGCGCGGCGACCTCAAGGCCGCCTGGCGCTCGCTCTATCCCGCGCTGGGTTTGGCGGTGATCGCGGCGGTGACGGTGTTGGCGATCGTCACGCCGCGCGGTGTGGTCGCCACCATGGCCTTTGCCGTTGCGGGCTGGCTGATCGGCGCCTCGATCCTGGACCTGCGCCGGCGCAAGGGCGCGCGCGCGTCGGCCTTCGCCGCCGCCTTGGCCCATGCCGGCCTCGGCGTAACCCTCCTGGGCGTGACCGGCACCACCGCCTGGCGCAGCGAAGCGTTGACGGTGATGGCGCCCGGAGAGACGATCGTGGTGGGGCCTTATACCTTGCGCTTTGATGGCGTGACCGAGGAGAAAGGTCCCAACTATGTCGCCGATCGCGGCCATATCGCGCTGATGGACGGCGACAAGGTGAAAGCCATGCTGCGGCCTGAACAGCGCTTCTATACCGCCGAAGGCCAATCGGTGGCCGACACCGCCATCCGCACCACGGGCTTGCGCGACCTGTATCTGGCGCTGGGCGACAATCGCGGCGGCGGGCGCTATGCCATCCGGGTCTATGTTTCTCCGCTGGCACCGCTGATCTGGCTGGGCGCGCTGGTGATGGCGTTGGGCGGAATGCTGAGTCTGGGGGGGCGGTTGCGGGCTGGTGCGCGCGCGTCGGCTGCCGAAACCGTCGCCGCGGAATGAAAAAACCGGTTCTCCTCTTCGTGATGCTGATGGCCATAGCGGCGAACCCGGTCATCGCGCAGGCACCGGTGACGCCCGGCGCTGCATCGGTCGAGCTTTCCTTTTCCGATCCCGTGATGGAAACACGCGCCCGCAATATGCAGCGCCGGCTGCGCTGTCTCGTTTGCCAGGGCGAAAGCATCGATGAATCCAATTCGCCCCTGGCCAACGATCTGCGCCGTCTGGTGCGCGAACAGATGGTGGCGGGAAAAACCGATGCCGAAATCCAGGATTTCCTGGTGGCGCGGTATGGCGATTTCATCCTGATGAAGCCGCCGGTCCAGCCCAATACCTGGCTGCTATGGCTGGCGCCCTTCCTGGTGCTGGGCGGCGCCGGGGCGGTGGCCTGGTTCACCGTCAAAAAGGCTGCTGCACGCGCCACCTAGAGAAGATTACGGTTATGTAATCTTCAAGACATATTCCGGCCATGCTAGGCCTGTATGTCAGGCTCCAAGCAAGGCCTGAAGGCCGCCTCAAGGAGCTCCTATGCAAGATCCCAAGAACACGCCGAACACGCCCCCGTCTGGCTCTGGCATTTTTTCCCGTCTGCCCAAGCCCAGCCTGCGCCAGCGCCGCCTGATCGCCATGACCACCGCCGCGTCTTTTGTTGTGGTCGGCCTTGGCGCCTTCGCGCTGTTGCCGCCCGTCCAGAACGCCAAGACCGATGCCCCGGTGATGATGGCGCAGAACGTCGCGCCGCGCGCCACGCCCCGCATGCTGGAAAACGCGCCCTTCAGCTTCGCTGACCTGGTGGAGCGGGTGAGCCCCGCCGTGGTCGCGATCAAGTCGGAGACCTCGTCTGGCGACAGCGAAATGCCCGACAATATCCCGCAGCAGTTCCGCGACCTGTTCCAGCAGTTCGGCCAGCGCCCGCCGCAGCAGGCGCCGCGCCGCGCGCTCAGCGCCGGATCGGGCTTCATCATCGACAAGGCCGGCTATGTCGTCACCAACAACCATGTGGTGGACGCCAGCAAGAAGATCACCGTGATCCTGCCCGACAAGCGCGAATTCGTCGCCAAGCTGGTGGGTACCGATCCGGTGACCGACGTCGCGCTGCTCCAGATTCAGAGCGACAAGCCGCTGCCGTTTGTCGATTTCGGTGACGACAAGCGCCTTCGCGTCGGCGACTGGGTGGTGGCGGTGGGCAATCCCTTCGGCCTTTCCAACTCGGTGACGGCGGGCATCGTCTCGTCGCTGGGCCGCGCCAACCTCGATGGCAGCCAGCAATACACCAACTTCATCCAGATCGACGCGGCCATCAACCGGGGCAATTCCGGCGGTCCGACCTTCGATCTGCGCGGCCAGGTCATCGGCATGAACTCGATGATCTTCTCGCCCTCGGGCGGCAGTGTCGGCATCGGCTTCGCCATTCCGGCCAGCCTGATCCATGACGTGGTGGCGCAACTCAAGCAGCATGGCCGCGTCAATCGCGGCTATCTGGGCGTCAACATCCAGAGCGTGACGCCGGAAATCGCCGCCTCGCTCGGCCTCAAGGAAGGCAAGGGTGCGCTGGTGGCCGAAGTGGTGGCCAGTGGTCCGGCCGCCAAGGCCGGCTTCGAACAGGGTGACATCATCACCGCCATCAACGGCCAGCCGGTCGAGGATTCCACCGATCTCACCCGCAAGGTGGCGGGGGTGCCGTCCGGCAGCGTGGCGACCTTCTCGGTCAGCCGCAGTGGCAAGCCGTCGGAGATCAAGGTCACGATCGGTTCGCGCCCCGATGAGCGGGTTGCGAGCAATGCTCCGACCGGCAAGGGCGCGGCCCCTGCGGCCAGCGCCACGGCCGCGGGCCTGGCTCTGTCGTCGCTTACGCCGGAGACCAAGCGCAGCTTCAATGTCGGCGAGAATGTCACCAGCGGCGCCGTGATCACCAAGGTGGACGCCGACAGCGATGCCGCCGAAAAGGGCCTGCAGGCGGGCGAGGTGGTGCTGAAGATCGGTAACCGCACCGTGCGCACGCCGGCGGACTTCCAGTCCGGCGTGACCGACGCCAAGAAGGGCGGTCGTTCCAGTGTCCTGCTGCTGGTGGCGCGCACCCAGGGCGGCACGGGCTTTGTCGCCATCGACATCGAGAAGTCGTGATGAACCGGGCGCGGGCTCAAAGGTCCGCGCCCTTCATTGTTCTGCATTTATCGGGAGAGTGAATGCGAATTCTCGTAGTCGAAGACGATCTGGAAGCGCAGCGTTATCTGGTGCAGGGCCTGAAGGAATCCGGCCATGTGGTGGATGAGGCCTCTGACGGCGAAACCGGCCTGTCGCTGTCCCTGTCGCGCTCCTATGACGTGGCGATCATCGATCGCATGCTGCCCAAGATGGACGGCCTGAAAGTGGTGGCCGAAATGCGCGAGCACGGCAACTCCACGCCGGTGCTGTTCCTGTCCGCTTTGTCCGAAGTGGACGATCGGGTGAAGGGGTTGAAGGCGGGCGGCGATGACTATCTCGCCAAGCCCTATGCCTTTGTCGAACTGCTGGCGCGGATCGACGCGCTGCTGCGCCGCCGCGCCCCCGCGGGTGTCAAGACGCGGCTGGGTGTGGGCGATCTGGAACTGGACCTTCTCACCCGCGCCGCCAAGCGCAGCGGCACCGACATTGAATTGCAGCCGCGCGAATTCCGCCTGCTGGAGTATCTGATGCGCCATGCCGGCCAGGTGGTGACCCGCACCATGCTGCTGGAAAGCGTGTGGGAGTATCACTTCGACCCCCAGACCAATGTGATCGATGTGCATATCAGCCGCTTGCGGGCAAAGATCGACAAGGGCTTCCAGGCGCCGTTGCTGCATACGGTGCGGGGCGCGGGTTACATGATCCGTGCCCATTAAACCCAAAATCGGCTAGGGGGCGCAGATGCGCACCGGCCATCTGCTCAGGACCCAGGCGTTCCGCATTGTGCTGGCCTATGTGCTGCTGTTCGCCCTTTCGGTGACGGCGCTGCTGGCCTTCACCTACTGGAATACGGTGCGCACCCTGGATGGACAGACCGACCAGATCGTCGCCGCCGAAATCACCGGCCTGGCTGAGCAGTATCAAAACCTGGGCCTTCGAGGCCTGGCCGAAACGGTGCGCAGCCGTTCCACCCATGGCGGCGAGGCGCTGTATCTGCTGACCGACAGTCAGCGCCGGCCCATTGCCGGCAATCTGGATTCCTGGCCGCAGACGGTGGTGACGGCCGAGAATTTCGTCGAGTTTGATTATGAGCGTCCGGTCGACGGAAGGTTGGAAAACCGCCGGGCCCGCGGCCGCATGTTGCCGGTGACGGGCGGCTTTGTCCTTTTGGTCGCACAGGACGTGCATGAACGCTTCCTCACCACCCGCATGTTCACCACCACCTTGCCCTGGACGGTGGGGCTGATCCTGCTGCTGGGCCTTCTGGGCGGGGCGCTGATGAGCCGCAACATGCTGCGGCGTCTGGACATCATCAATCGCACCAGCGGCGAGATCATGGCCGGCAACCTGACGCGGCGCGTGCCGCTGACCGGCTCGGGCGACGAG
>JBBSKJ010000219.1:0-4504 GCA_038256475.1 Micropepsales bacterium
AGCCCCAGCACGATGTTGAGCGCGGCGCTGACCGCGATGGCAAGGGCGCAATAGAGAATCGGCAGCGGATAACCCAGCGCGAAATAGACCAGGAACAAAGCGACCGACTGGCCCACAATCGCCAGCCAGCGCAGGTTGGACAGGGTGCGCAGGCGCACGCGGCCACCACCGCCCGCGCCCTGGGCAAAGCCCCGGATCATTTCCTTGCGCGCCACTGAATGCTTCCCTGGAAGGACAATCCGGATTAGAGCATGGCCAGCCAAACGGAAAAAGCATGCTGCGCAACAAGCAAGCCTTGATCCCCTACCTGCTGCTGGTCGCCGCGCTGGCGGGCGGCCTGCTTTGGTATCAGAGCGAGCAGGTGCCGCGGCTGGGCCGCGTCGTCTCGACCGGCAAGATAGAGGTGGGCGGACCGTTTCGTCTGACCGACCATACCGGCAAGCCGCGCGGCGATGCCGATTTTCGCGGCCGCTACATGCTGATCTATTTCGGCTTCACTTACTGTCCGGATATCTGCCCCACCACCCTGGCGGTGATGGCCGAGGCGCTGGACAGTCTGGGGCCCGATGCCAAGAAAATCGTGCCGATCCTCATTTCGATTGATCCCGAACGCGACACGCCCCAGGTCCTGGCGGAGTATGTGAAAGCCTTCGGGCCCAGTTTCGTGGGCCTGACCGGCAGCGTGGCCGAGATAAAAGATGTCGAGAAGAAATTCCGCGTCTATGCCGTCAAGCAGCCGCTGGGCGATGCGCCGGCAAAGGACGCCAATTACGGCGTCGACCATTCCAATGTGATGTATCTGGTCGGGCCGGACGGCAAGGTGATCCACTTCTATACCGAAGCAATTTCACCTGACGATCTGGCAAAAGATTTGAAAGCGAAAATCTAAAGCGCTTTGGGTAATGGCAGGCCGTGCTGCGCGCACGCCGCGATCAGCGTGTTGTGCATCAGGCAGATGATGGTCATGGCGCCGACGCCGCCGGGTACCGGCGTGATGGCGCCCGCGACAGCCTTCGCGGATTCATAATCCACGTCACCGACCAGTTTGGTTTTTCCCGCGCCCGCATCGACGCGGTTGATGCCGACATCGATCACCACCGCGCCGGGCTTGACCCAGTCACCCTTGACGAATTCGGGCTTGCCGATCGCCGCCACCAGGATATCGGCCCGGCGCGCCAGAGCAGGCAGATCGCGCGAGCGCGAATGCGCCATGGTCACCGTGGCGTTGGCCGCCAGCAGCAATTGCGCCGCCGGCTTGCCGAACAATAGCGAGCGGCCGATCACCAGCGCCTCTTTGCCAGCGATGTCGCCGGCATACTCTTTCAACAGCAGCATCACGCCCGCCGGCGTGCAGGACACCAGATGGGCGCGGCCCGACAGCAGCAGCCCGGCATTGGTCGGCGTCAGCGCATCGACATCCTTGGCCGGGTCCAGCGCGTCCAGCACCGCGGCCTCGTCCAGATGCCTGGGCAACGGCAATTGCACCAGGATGCCATGCACGCTCGCATCGGCGGACAGCGCCTTCACATGGGACAAGAGTTCGGCTTGCGCGACATCGGCGGGCAGTTCGACATGCACCGACTTGAAGCCGATGGTTTCCGCCGTCTTGCGCTTGTTGCGGACATAGACTTCCGAGGCCGGGTCGCTGCCCACCAGTACGGTGGCCAGGCCGGGCTGCAGATTGTGCTTGGCCTTGAGGTCGGCGGTATAGGCCGCGATCTTCTCGCGCAGCCTGGCAGCGCTGGCCTTGCCGTCGATCACGGTGGCGGTCATGGCGCTATTGCCCGTAGTTAAACGCCGCCCAGCGGATCGTGTATTGCAGGAACCAGATCAGCACGAAAACCACGATGGGCGACAGGTCCAGCCCGCCCATTGCGGGCAGGATACGGCGGATGGGCGCCAGCACCGGCTCGGTCAGCGCCTGCAGGATGTGCAGCAGGCTGCGGACGAAATTGTTATGGACATTGATGACGTTGAAGGCGGTGAGCCAGCTCACGATCACGGAGGCGATCAGGATCCACTTGTAGATTTCCAGGACCTGGATCAGCAGGGCGGCGATTGGGTTCATCATCATGGTGATTCCCTTGTAGCGGCAGGAACTTGGTCCGAAAAGCCTGAAAATCTTGGGCTGGCTTGACGGCCCCAGCCCCCATCCCTAAAAACCGCGCTCGGTTCGGGGCTGTAGCTCAGTTGGGAGAGCGCCTCGTTCGCAATGAGGAGGTCAGCGGTTCGATTCCGCTCAGCTCCACCATCCTTCACCCGGGTGGCAGGCCGAACCGATCCTCACCGCGCCCGGCTGGTTGGCAGCCCAGAAGAGCAGCGTAAAACTGGCCGTTGTCAGCCCATTTCGGCATTTTGCGCCCCCGTTAAAATTCGATTTACCAATCCGGCGCTTACTGGGGCCATGATGAAGCTGCCGCTGACCGCTGCGCTGTTTGCCGCCCTGGCCATTTCGCCGGTGGGTGCCGCCGACAGTGGGGACAAAGCCCAGAAAGCGCCGGAACATAAAACCACCCAGGCCAAGAGCTACATCATGGTGGACCCGATCTACACCACCATCGTGACCGACAACCGCGCCAGCGGAATGCTGATGGTTGGCGCAGGCATCGATGTGCCGGACGAGAAAATGCGCGCGGTCGTGACCCGCTCGCTGCCGGTGCTGCGCGACGCCTATATCCGCAACCTGATGGCCTTCACCGCCAATGTGGTGCGCACCGATACCCAGCCCGATGTCGGCACCATTGCCGACCGCCTCCAGGCAGTCACCGACCGCGCCCTGAAGAAGAAGGGCGCGAAAATCTTGCTGGCCCAAGTAGCAATCCGGGTTACGGCGAAGTAATTCCCGCCCCCTCCGCCCTTCGCACCTGACGGTGCTGCGTTCGGCCAACTTGGCCATTGGCCTCACCCTCCCCCGCCTGCGCGCTACGCGCGCGCAGGGGAGGCGGCCTAGCCGCGTCCCATTAACGATAATAGGGTGCCTGACGCGGGGTTTTTCCCGCGCTTGGGGTGCTTTATGACCTGGTCCCGGCCCATCAGCCTGTTGCTGGCGCCCGCGCTGTTTCTGGCGCTGGGTGTGGGCATGGTCGTGCTGGACGGGTTCGGCGTTCCCTCCGCCCTCGGCAACCGGCTGTTCGACGCCTATCAGCGCCATGCCCCGCGCGCGCCTTCCGCCCTGCCGGTCCGGGTGCTCGACCTGCCCTCCATGGATGAGGACAGCCTGGTCAGGGTGACGCGCCTTCTGGCCAGCGCGCGGCTTGTGGCGTTCACCGCCCCGCTGCAACACGGGCCCTCGCCGCAAAGTCTTTCCGCCAAACTGCCGCCCGGTGACAAGGCGGCACGCGCCGCGCTCGCCCAACTGCCCGAGCCTGGACACGCGCTTGCCGTGGCGCTGCAGGACATTCCCGGCATCGTGCCGGTGACGCTGGGGGCCGAGGGGCGGGCGCCCCGCATCAAGGCGCGCTTTGTCTATCGCGGCAGCCGCGATCCGTTTTCCAAGGTCCCGCGCTTTGACTCCGCCGCCGCGCCGCTGGCCCTGCTGGAAAATCACGCGGCGGGATCGGCCGCTGCTGCCCTGACGCCCGATGCCGACGGCGTGGTGCGCCGCGCCGCCGTGGCGGTGCGGGTGGACGCAATGCTGGTGCCGGGCATGACAGCCGAAGCGCTGCGGGTGGCGCAGGGCAAGCCCGACATCACCGTCATCAGCGATGAGCGCGATCCGCTGAGCTTCTTTGCCGGCGTGGGCATCGCCGCGCTGGAAACGGAAAGCGGGACCATTCCCACGGGCAACGATGGACGCTTCCGGCTGCGCTATGCGGCCAACATGTCCGCACAGATCCTCAATCCCAATGCGCTGGACGCCGCAGCGCTGAAAGACATGATCGTGGTGGTGGGGCAGCAGGGCGCGATGGTGAAGACGCCTTTCGGTGCCGCCAGCCTTGCCAGCGTGACGGCCGAAGCGATCGAGAATCTTCTTGGGCGCGATGTGCTGCAGCGTCCCGGCTGGATGATGGTGGCCGAAGCCGCGCTGCTGCTGGTGCTGGGCGGGATAATGATTTTCCTGCTGCGCTTCGGCCTGGGCTGGGCGGCGGGCATGGCGATGGGCGGCGGCGCTCTGCTGTTTGCGCTGTCCTGGTATTTCTTTATGCAGCAGGCGCTGTTGATGGATGCGGCCAGTCCGGCGCTGGCGCTGATGCTGGCCTTTGGCGCGGGCGCGGGCGCCTATATCCAGGATTTGCGCATGGCCTATGCCGGCTTGCGCATGGCGTTTTCCGATTCCCTGCCCCGCGCCACCATCGAGAAGATCGCGCGCCGCCCAAATCTGCTCAATCTCGACGGCGAAATCCGCACCGTCACTTATCTGGTGTGCGGCGTGCGCGGCCTTTCGGGACTGGCGGCGGATTATCACAACGACGCCGCCGGTTTCACGCGCCTGATGCAGAAAGTTCTGACGCCACTGATAGACCAGGCGCTGGCGCATGGCGGCACCATCGACCGGCTGACCGCC
>JBBSKJ010000220.1:0-4493 GCA_038256475.1 Micropepsales bacterium
CACCGACAGTTTCAGAACGTCCTTGCAGATTTCGCTGCCGGCATTGTTGACCAGCACATCAGGCACGCCGTGTTTGGATTTGGTGGCGTTCAGCCAGCGGGTGACGTCGGCGGGCTTGGCGACATCGCCCTGGATGAAGATGGCCTTGGCGCCCGCTTCCACCATCACTTGCAGCGCTTCCTTTCCGGCCTGCTTGTCGGCTTCCAGGATGGAGACGCCATAGCCCAGGCGGGCGAAGTGCCAGGCGATGCCACGGCCTATCCCTGCGCCGCCGCCGGTGATGGCGATGATTTTCATGGATCACCCGCTCCCAATGTCATCCCCGGCGAGCTTTGCGCGCAAGCGCGAAGCGAGGGAGTTCGTAGCGACAGCGTACGAACGATCCATGGTGACGCCTGCGCTTGTGGGGAGATGGATTCCCTTCCCTCGCCCCATGCTTCGCACGGGGCTCGCCGGGAATGACAACTTCACAACGGCCCCTTGTAGGTGTCGATCGGCGCGTCGGGGCGGAACACCATTTTTTTGGACAGGAAGAAATTGAAGGCCAGCCCCAGCAGGATGCCGGAGACGAAGGCCAGGTTGATGTCGTTGAGGGGCGGTGGGGCGAAGCGCAGCATCACGTTGTAGAGCCCGACATTGACCAGCCCGCCCACCGCATTGGCGGCGAGGAAGCGTCCCCATTCGGCGGCTGTGCCAGTGACGCTGTGCGAACGGCGATCGGCAAAAGTGAAATAGCGGTTGCCGAGCCAGGTGAAGGTGGCGGCGACCAGCCAGGCGATCACGCGGCCCAGATACGGCCCGCTGCCCCAATGCATGCAAAGCTGCAGCACCAGCCAGTCCACCGGCATGCCCAGGATGCCGATCACGGCGAAACGCAGAATGGAAACCTGCGACAGCCGTGCCAGGAAGCCGGTCATTTGAGACGCTTGTCCAAATCTTGGGGGCCGGGGATGGCCAGATAGGCCATCCGCTTGGCCTCCCAGCGGCCGCGCGTCACCGTGTCCAGGATCAGGCCGGCCGTAACCGCAAGAGACGCGATCACCATCAAGCCCATGGAGAGGACGGCGGTGGGCAGGCGCGGCACCTCGCCGGTTTCCAGGAACTGCGTCACCACCGGAAGGCCGACCAGCAGCGAGACGGCGGCGAACAGCGCGGCGATGATGGAGAAGAACATCAGCGGGCGTTCCTCGCGCGCCAGATAGACGATCATGCCCAGGATGCGAAAGCCGTCCTTGAACGTGCTGAGCTTGGACAGCGAACCGACCGGGCGTTCTTTATACGCGGTGTCCATTTCCGCCATCGGCATCATCAGCCTGACGGCATGGATGGTCAGCTCGGTCTCGATGGCGAAGCCCTCGGCGGTGAAAGGGAAGCTTTTGACAAAGCGGCGGGAAAAGACGCGATAGCCGCTCAGCATGTCGGGCATGTTGACGTTGAACAGGGTGGCGGTCAGCCCGGTCAGCATCTTGTTGCCGAAGACATGCCCCGGCCGATAGGCGGATGCCTGGGTGTGGACGCGCCGGGCGGTGAGCAGATCGACGCCGTCCTCCACCAGCCGGTCCACCATGTCGCCGGCGGCGGCGGCGTCATAGGTGTCGTCGCCGTCCACCAGCAGATAAATGTCGGCATCAATGTCGGCGAACATGCGGCGCACCACATTGCCCTTGCCCTGGCGGCGCTCGCTGCGCACCACCGCGCCGGCATGGGCGGCGCGCGCCATGGTCTGGTCGTGGCTGTTATTGTCATAGACATAGATGGTGGCGCTGGGCAGGGCGGCGCGGAAGTCCGTCACCACCTTGGTGATGGCGGCTTCCTCGTTATAGCAGGGCACCAGCACCGCGACCTTCATGGCAATCTCGCTAGCGGGCACCACTGATACAGGCCCGTGATATTTGTATCGAACTGCTGGCAGACGGGCCAGCGGATGGCGAGGGCGTAATCCTTCAGCGCGGCACGGGCGCGGTTCAGGTCGTTGGCGTCGGCCAGAAGGTAGAGGTCGCCGCCCGATTTCAGATGCGCCGCCACCCGGGCCTTCATTTGGCGGGTAAGTCCGCTGCCGTCGCGCGGCTGCAGGAACCAGCCGTCGATCCGCAGGACCGGAATCTGGGGCGGCAGGGCGGTGGCGATGAAGCCCAGCGGCGCATCGCCGGTCATCACCACCATGGCCTTGTCGGGATTGGGAATGGGCGGCAGCGCGGCCTGGATATAGGGGTCTTCGACGGGCGCGCGTTCCAGGAACTCGCTGCGGGTGGTGATCAGCACCAGAGCGGCAAGGCCCACCAGCACCAACTGGCGCGTCTTGCGCGCGACCGGCAGCAGGCCGACCGCCGTTATCACCAGCAGCACGCTGAGCATCTCCAGCAGGATGGCATAGCGGTAGATGGCGAAGAATTTCAGCCAGGTGACGTAGCCGGCCGCGGCAAAGGCGAACAGGATGATGGCGGCGCGGCGCTCCACCAGCGCGTCGGCGGCGTCTTTCTTCAGCAGCAGGACAATGCCCGCCGGGATCACCAGCAGATAGGCGAGCAGCAGCCGGATATCCTGCACCGCCAGATCGCCCGCGACATGCCAGTCCAGGGTGAAGAGGAAGGGGAAGAAGATCTGCCGCCAGAAGATGGTGGGGACGAAACGCAGGTCGCGGTAATGGGCGTCGAGCGCCAGCGGCGATTGCCAGTAATCGTTGAAATAGGGAAACAGCGGATTGCCGGTCAGCTCATAGACATGGAGCATCCAGGGCGCGGCGAAGATCGAAAAGCCGATGACGCCCGCGATGCCGCCCACCAGCAGGCGTACGCCGATCTGCCGCCAGCTTCCGCCCACCGCCAAAAGCGCGGCGGCGAAACCAATGCACCAGGGCATGGTGGGCAGTTTCAGGCCCATCGCCATGCCGGTGATCAGGCCGGCAGTGGCGGACAGGATGGCGGCGTTGCGCAGGGGGCCGGTGCGCAAGGCTTCGCGGTTGCAGACGATGATGGCCAGGCCGGTAAGGGCCAGGCAGGCCATGACATTGTCGTAATAGGTGGTGCCGAACTCGGTAATGGTCAGGGCGCCGAACTGGCCGAGCAAAGCGAGTGCGCCGGCCAGCAATTGGGCGTCGCCGGGTTTGGTGACCACGCGCAAAATGCTGCGACCCATCATATAGAGCGGGATGACGGTGGCGCCCTGTACCGCGCCCAAGACGCCCAGCGCGATCCAGGCGCGGGTGTGAGTGGCGAGCCAGTAGAAGGGCAGGTCGAGATAGGGATTGTACCAGCTGCCCTGATGGGCGACGGCGATGTCGATCCCCATGCGGCCGTTCAGCAGGGCATAGGGGGCGTACCAGTGGTAATTGCGGAAGTCCCAGCTGGTGTCTTTTCCCAACAGGATCACGAACCCCGCCCAGAACAGCAGGGTGATCCCCAGAAAGGTCCATTCGCGGGCGGTGATGCGTCCGGTGGGCGACATTGTTGTTGTATGGACCCCTGTTAGGGGGCCTTTCTAGCCTGTCTTGGAGGCGGGGAGTAGGGGCGGTAAGGGCATGTTTTACTTAGACCTTTGTCATTCCCGGCCGAGGCTTGGCCCCCGCCAAGCCGAGGGGAAGGGAATCCATGGAAAGAGGAGTCGCGTGGGTGAAAGATGGATTGTTCGTACGCTGCCGCTACGAACTCCCTCGCATCGCGCTGCCGCGCGATGCTCGCCGGGAATGACAGGGAGGGCGCGGTCTGAAGAGCTACTTCGTCTATCTGCTGGCCAGCACACCCAACGGTACCCTGTATGTCGGCGTGACAAACGACATCGCGCGCCGCGCCGGAGAGCATAAGGATGCGCAGGTGCCCGGCTTCACACGGCGTTATGGCGTGAAGCGGCTGGTCTGGTACGAGACCCATGAAAGCGTCAACGCTGCCATTGCGCGGGAAAAGCAGATCAAGGGCTGGAACAGGGCGTGGAAAGTCCGGTTGATCGAAAAGGTCAATCCGCAATGGGATGATCTGACGGCTGGGCTTTGAGCCTGACTGTCATTCCCGGCCGAGGCTTGCGAAGCAAGCCGAGGGGAAGGGAAGCCATGTCGAGACAGTCGCGGATGGAAACATGGATTCCCTTCCCTCGCATCGCGCTTGCGCGCGCTGCTCGCCGGGAATGACAGGCTAGGGTGACTGTCGCGCGATGCTCGCCGGGAATGACAGAAGGCGGGATAGGCTACCCGATCTCCGGGCCGCTGCCGTTCTTGGGCATGGATTTGTACGAGCCCGGGTCGATGCGGCCGGGCGGCGCCATGCGGCGGCGGTCGTCGAGCATCAGGGGATTGCGCAGGCGCAGCGGCGCGGCTTTCTGCGTGCCTTGTACCGGGGCGACAGAAGGCGCGCTTGGCGGCGTGGGCGGCGTTGGTGTTGCGGCGAATGCGGGCGCGGCGATGGCCCCAATCAGCGCGGCCATCAGGAACGGGGTACGCATCAGGCACCTCTTAGTCTAGGTCAGCGATTGCGCAGCGCGCGCTCCTCGGTCGCCGGATCGGC
>JBBSKJ010000221.1:0-4488 GCA_038256475.1 Micropepsales bacterium
ACCACGATGGTGTTGTCGACCACAAAGCCGGTGGAGACGATCAGCGCCATCAGTGAAAAATTGTTGAGGCTGAAGCCCAGAAAATACATCACCCCGAAGGTGCCCAGCAGCGTCAGCGGCACGCAGACGGTAGGCACCAGCGTGGCCTTGAAGTTCCGCAAAAACAGGAACACCACCAGGATCACCAGGATGGTGGCGATGATCAGCGTCATCTCCACGTCATGCACCGAATTGCGGATGGAGTTGGTGGTATCCATCAGCGTGCCGAGCTGGACGGCGGCGGGCAGCGCCGCCTGCAGCTCCGGCATCATGGTGCGGATCATGTCCACAACCTCGATGACATTGGCGCCCGGCTGCTTGGTGATGTTGACCAGAACCGCGGGCTGGCCGTTGAAAGTGCCCAGGTTGCGGACATTCTCCACCCCGTCCACCACCTCGGCCACGTCCTGAAGCCGCACCGCCGAGCCGTTGCGATAGGCGATGATCAGTGTGCGGTAATCGCTGGCGGCGCTGGATACGTCATTGGCATAGATCTGAAGCGTCTGCTCGCCCTGCTGGATGTCGCCCTTGGGGGTGTTGGCATTGGCGGCCGAGATCGCGGCCCGCACATCGGCCAGGCCAATGCCGTATTTGAACAAGGCGCGCGGGTTGAGCTCGATGCGGATGGCCGGCAGCGATGCGCCATTGAGCGAGACGTCGCCCACCCCGGAAACCTGCGACAGCTTCTGCTGGATGATGTTGGAGGCCTGGTCATAGATCTGCCCCGGCGACAGCGTCTTGGACGTCATCGCCAGAATCATGATCGGGAAGTCGGCCGGATTGAACTTGCGGTAGGTGGGATTGGAGCGCAGCGCCGCCGGCAGATCGGCGCGCGCCGCATTGATCGCGGCCTGCACGTTGCGCGCCGCGCCGTTGATATCGCGGTTTATGTCGAACTGCAGCACGATCTGGGTGGAGTTGACGTTGCTGCGCGACGTCATCTCGTCCACGCCGGCGATGGTGCCCAGATGCCGCTCCAGCGGCGTCGCCACACTGGAGGCCATGATCTCCGGGCTGGCGCCGGGCATCGAGGCGTTCACCACGATGGTGGGAATGTCGATATTCGGAAAAGGCGCAACCGGTAGCAGGGTATAGGCCGCCATCCCCGCCATGCCCAAGCCCAGCGCCAAAAGCGTGGTGGCGATGCGGCGGCGGATGAAGAGCGCGACGATGTTCATTCGGCGGGCTCCGGGGCCTCTTCACCGCTGCGCGAACGGCGGCGGCGGGCGCGCCAGGCGCGGAAGTCGGCGCCCAGCCGGTCGAAATAGATATAGATCACCGGGGTGGTGAACAGCGTCAGAAGCTGGCTGACCAGAAGACCGCCCACAATCGAGATGCCCAGCGGATGGCGCAGCTCCGAGCCCATGCCGGTGCCCAGCATCAGCGGCAGGGCGCCGAACAGCGCCGCCACCGTGGTCATCAGGATGGGCCGGAAGCGCAGCAGCGCGGCCTGGTGGATGGCTTCGGCGGCCGACTTGCCCTCGTTGCGTTCCGCATCCAGCGCGAAGTCGATCATCATGATGGCGTTTTTCTTGACGATGCCGATCAGAAGAATGATGCCGATGATGGAGACGATGTTGAGGTCATGCCCCGCGATCATCAGCGCCAGCAGCGCGCCCACGCCCGCCGATGGCAGGGTGGAAAGGATGGTGATGGGGTGGATGAAGCTCTCATACAAAACGCCCAGCACGATATAGACCGTGATGATGGCGGCGATGATCAGGAGGATCTGGTTGCCGAGCGCCGCCTGGAAGGCCAGGGCCGAGCCCTGGAACTGGGTGGTGACGCTCGGCGGCACGCCCATCTCGCCCTGCGCATCGCGGATCGCGTTGACCGCCGTCCCCAGGGCGTAACCCGGCGCGGTATCGAACGAGAAAGTCGCGGAGGGAAACTGCCCCAGATGGTCGATCTGCAGCTGGGTGGTGCGCTGCTCGACCTTGGCGATGGCCGATAGCGGCACCTGTCCGCCGCCCGAGGTCGGCAGATAGATGTCGTTCATCGAATCCACCGTGTTGTGGACCTTGGGATCGGCTTCCAGGATCACGCGATACTGGTTGGACTGGGTGAAGATGGTGGAGATGATGCGCTGGCCGAAACTGTCATACAGCGCGTTGTCGATGGTCGCGGACGTCACGCCGAAGCGCGCCGCGGTGTCGCGGTCCACCATCAAATAGGCAGACAGGCCCTTGTCCAGGAACGAGGTGGAGACGTTGCGGATCTGAGGCACGGTGCGCAGTTTGGCCAGCAGCTGTGGCACATAATCGTTCAGGGCGGCTTGCGTCGCCGCCTGCAGCACGAACTGATACTGGGCGCGCGATACCATGGAATCCGTCGTCAGGTCCTGCACCGCCTGCAGATAGAAGGTCATGCCCGGCACGGTCTGGGCCTGCTGGTTCAGCCGCTCCATCACCGCCTGCACGCCGTCGCGATCATGCTTGGGCTTCAGGTTGATCAGGATGCGGCCGCTGTTGAGCGTGTGGTTGCTGCCGTCCACCCCGATGAAGGAAGACAGGCTCGCCACGTCGGGGTCCTTGAGGAATATCTCGGCCAGTTTGCGCTGACGCGTGGCCATGGCGTCAAAACTGACGGTGGGGCCGGACTCGGTAATCGCCTGGATGAAGCCGGTGTCCTGCACCGGAAAGAAGCCTTTGGGAATGGCGGCATACAGCACGATGGTCAGCACCAGCGTGGCCAGCGCCGACAGCAGCGTCAGGCGCTGATGCTTGAGCACCCAGATCAGCCACCGGTCATACCCGGCCACCAGGCGGTCGTAATAGTATTCGGTGCGGCGCTGAAAGCTGTTCTCGCGCCTAGCTTCAACGTCGTGGCTGCGCAGCAGCTTGGCGCACAACATCGGCACCAATGTCAGTGACACCACCGCCGAAATCAGGATCGTGATCGACAGCGTCATCGCGAATTCGCGGAACAGCCGGCCCACCACGTCCTGCATGAACAACAGCGGAATCAGAACCGCGATCAGCGACACGGTCAGCGACACGATGGTGAAGCCGATTTCGCCCGCACCCTTCATCGCGGCGTTGTAGGGCGTCTCGCCTTTTTCGATATAGCGGGTGATGTTCTCGATCATCACGATGGCGTCGTCGACCACGAAGCCGGCGGAAATGGTCAGCGCCATCAGCGACAGGTTGTTGAGCGAATAGCCCAGCAGGTACATGGCGGCAAAGGTGCCGACGATGGACAGCGGCACCGACAGTGACGGGATAAAGGTCGCCGGCAGGTTGCGCAGGAAGACGTAAATCACCAGCACGACCAGGATCACCGCCAGCATCAGCTCGAACTGCACGTCCGCGACCGAGGCGCGAATGGTTTCGGTGCGGTCGGTAAGCGTGACCACATCCACCGAGGCCGGCAGTCCGGCCGTGATGGCGGGCAGCAGCTCCTTGATGGAATCCACCACTGCGATGACATTGGCGCCGGGCTGGCGCTGGACGTTGATCAGGACGGCGGGGCCGTTGTTGGCCCAGCTCGCCAGCTTGTTGTTCTGCGCCCCGTCCACGACATTGGCCACGTCCTTGAGATAGACGGGCGAACCGTTGCGGAAGGCGACCACGATATTCTCATAGTCCTCGACGGTCTGCAGCTGGTCGTTGGAATTGATGGTGTAGGACTGGAAGGCGCCGTCGAAGCTGCCCTTGGGCGAATTGGAATTGTTGTTCGAGACGGTGGTGCGCAGGTCGTCGATGTTCAGGCCCAGCGCGGCCAGCTTCTGCAGATTGGCCTGCACCCGCACCGCCGGGCGCTGGCCGCCGGAAATGCTGACCAGGCCGACCCCCGACAGTTGCGAGATCTTCTGGGCGATACGGGTTTCCGACAGGTCCACAAGCTGGGTGATGGGCAGGGTGCGCGACGACACCGCGAGCGTGATCACCGGCGCGTCGGCGGGATTGACCTTGGCGTAGATCGGCGGCGCCGGCAGCGAGCCGGGCAGCAGGTTGGATGCGGCATTGATTGCGGCCTGCACTTGCTGTTCGGCGATATCCAGGCTGAGCGCCAGGTCGAATTGCAGCGTCACCACCGACGAACCCGCCGAGGACACCGAGGACATCTCCTTCAGGCCCGGCATCTGGCCGAACTGGCGCTCCAGCGGAGCGGTGACCGAGGTGGCCATCACCTCCGGGCTGCCGCCCGGCAGGAAGGTCTGAACCTGGATGGTGGGGTAATCGACCTGCGGCAGGGCCGATAGCGGCAGGAATTTATAGCCCGACAGACCCACCAGAAGGATGGCGATCATGAACAACGTCGTGGCAACGGGACGCCGGATGAACGGCGCGCTGGGATTCGTGCCGCTATAGGTTTCGGTCACGTCGCTACTCAACGGCCGCCACCACCGCCGCCACGGCGCCCACCGCCGGCCTGGCGCATCTGCGACATGGCCCGCGAACAGTCGGCACTGAGTTCATCGCGGTTGCGGAACAGGCACATGCGGGT
>JBBSKJ010000222.1:0-4484 GCA_038256475.1 Micropepsales bacterium
GGATGAAACACCGCCGAGCCCAGCCCCACCATCACGGCGGCGAGCAGGATCACCGCGTAATTGGGCGCGATCGCCAGCACCAGCATGCCGAGAAAGGTCGAGACCATGCCCACCGCCAGCGAGTAAGGCATCGGCTTGATGTCGGCGAAATAGCCCACCATCGGCTGCAGCAGCGAGGCGGTGCACTGAAACGCCAGCGTGATCATGCCGATCTGGGCGAAGCTGAGCTGGAATTCTTCTTTCAAGGTCGGATAAATCGCCGGCAGCAGCGACTGCATCATGTCGTTGAGCAGATGGCAGATGCCGATGGCCGACAGCACCGTGAAACTGGTGTCATGAGCGATCTTCTGGGCGGTCGCCTGGGTCATTGCGGCCGAACCCTATCGGTTGGCCGGTTTTTGACCAGCCTTTTTCGGACCTCTACTGCCATGCGCGCTGCGGCCTGTTGCACCACCGCCCCGGTCCCGCCATGGTTGATAAAAAATCGGGAAAAACGCACATGAAAAAGCCCCTCCTCCTTGCGGTGTTCTGCCTTTTCGCGGCGCCCGCTCTGGCCCAGACCCCCGGCTGGACCCTGGCCGACACCCATCCCGACACCGGCGGCCGGGCCCCGGTGGCGCCAGGCGGCAAGGTGCTGCCCCCCGGCTCGTCGCCGGCCAGCGTGCTGGCGGGCTGTTCGGCGGACATCGACAAGATGTGCGTCGGCCGCTCCGGGCTTTATTCGGCGCGGGCCTGCCTGACCGAGAACAAGGCCAAGCTTTCGCCCCGCTGCGTGGTCGACCTGGCCAAGCTGCCGCCCTCCAGCGTGCCGCCCTGCGCCCGCTCGCCGCTGTGCGACAACCGGCTGGGACCGACCCGCGAACAGCTCAAGCGGGTGTTATGGAAGACCGGCAGCGTTTCCTATTCCTATCCCTTCAACCTGCCGGTAGGCGGCGGCGCCACCGGCGTCGGCATCGATTCCAAGGGCAATTTCTGGGTGCTGCAACGCGCCGTGCCCGGCCAGCCGCAACTCTTCCAGTTCGGCCCCGACTACAAGCTGGTGCGCACCGTTCCCAATTCGGTGATCGGCGAACTGGAAAAGGGCCACACCATCAAGGTCGACCGCGAAGACAATGTCTGGATCAGCGACGCCAATGGTGGCATCGTCCTGAAGCTCAGCCCGCAGGGCAGGCTGCTGATGACGCTTGGGGTGCGCGGCAAGCGCGGCGACTGGGACGAAAGCAAAAAGCAAAGACTGCTGTGGCAGCCGCTGGATGTCGCCTTCGCCGCCAATGGCGATGTCTTCATCGCCCAGGGGCACGGCAATGAAAGCCCCAACGATGTGGGCCTGGCCCCGGACAATATGATCGGCGCGGCGCGCATCCTGCATCTCGATAAAAACGGCAGGTTCGTCAACCAGTGGTACGGCAACCAGATCGGACCGGGGAAGTTCGACAGCGCCCATGGTGTCGGCGTGGACCCCAAGAATGGCGATGTGTGGATCGGCGACCGCGAGGAATACCGCCTGGTGGTCTATGGCCGGGACGGCAAGCACAAGCGCACCATCCAGATGCGCAACCTGATGTCCGCGGTAGCCTTCGATCCACGCGGCGATCTGTGGGTCTCCAGCGGCCGCGACGGGCAACTGTTAAAGCTGGACCGCAATGGCAATGTGCTGGCCGCGGTGGGCAACGGCTCGGGCATTGGCACCGGCCAGTTCGTCGAATCCACCTACATGGCCTGGGACAAAAGCGGCGCGGTCTATTCCGGCGATACCAGCGTGGGCCGCGTCACCAAGATGGTGCCGTCAAGGTAACGGCGTCCATAAAACAGAGTCCACATTCGGCGCGCCGGTCGCCAGCATCACCAAGCGGTCGAAACCAAGCGCCACGCCGCTGGCCGGGGGCATATTTTCCAGCGCCCTGAGGAAATCCTCGTCCAGCGGATAGCGCTTGCCGTAGACGCGTTCCTTCTTGGCCATCTCTTTTTCAAAACGGGCGCGCTGCTGAACCGGATCGGTCAGTTCGCCAAACCCGTTGGCCAGCTCCACGCCGCAGGCATACAGCTCGAAGCGCTCCGCCACCCGGCCATCATGCGGACAAACCCGCGCCAGCGCCGCCTCACACACCGGATACTCATAAAGAATGCAGGGCCGGTCCAGGCCCAGCCGCGGCTCCACCCGCAAGGTCAGAATCTTGGCGAAGATATCCGACCAGTCATCGTCATCGGACACATCGATGCCGCCGCGCCGCGCCCGCGACCTTAAGCCGTCCGCATCGCCCTCGCCTTGCGGCGACACCGTCGCCAAAAGGTCGATGCCGGCATGATGGGTGAAAGTCTGCGCCACCGTCAGCCGGTCAGCTTGCGCAAATGGGTCACACACCGCATCGCGGTGCCGCAGTTCCTGCGCCTCCGCCACATCCGCCGCCAGCCGCAACACCGCGATGCTGTCGTCGATCACCGTGTGATAATCCTCCCGCGCCCGGTACCATTCCAGCATGGTGAATTCCGGCGCGTGCAGCCGCCCACGCTCATGGTTGCGGAAAACCCGGGCGAAATCGAAAATCCTGCTCTCGCCCGCCGCCAGCAATTTCTTGGCGGCGAATTCCGGTGAGGTGTGCAGGTAACGCGGATGGCTGACCCCATCCGTTCCGGTCAGCACCGTTTCAAAGGCCTGCAGATGGGTCTCGTTGCCGGGCGACACCACCAGCGCGCCGCATTCCACTTCGGTGAAGCCCAAGCCCTCGAAATGGGCGCGGATGGCAGCCTTCAGCCGCCCCCGCTTGGCAAGCAGGGGCCGCCGGTCGGCATGATTATGGGCGTCCCACCAGGGCATTTTGACCTCGCAAAGCCCCCCTGCTATAGCCCGGTCCGCCCGTCCCTTTAAGTCCGAATTTTGTGAGGTTTCCCGTGGTTTCGGTTATCGCCAGCTCCGTGCGCAAAGGCAATGTCATCGAGAAAGAGGGCAAGCTCTATCTGGTCATCACCGCGGAGAACATCCATCCCGGCAAGGGCACGCCCGTCACCCATCTGGAAATGCGCCGCATCAGCGACGGGGTGAAGACCGTCGAGCGCCTGCGCACCACCGACAGCATCGAAAAAGCCTTCGTCGAACACATGGACTTCCAGTACCTGTACCAGGACGGCGAACAGTATGTGTTCATGCAGCCCCAGACCTTCGACCAGATCCATGTCTCGGGCGATGTGGTGGGCGACTACGCTCCCTACCTGACCGAAAACATGGACGTGCAGTTGCAGATGTTCGAAGGCAACGCCATCTCCATCGAAATTCCCCAGCGCGCCACTTTCGAAGTGGTGGAAACCGAGCCGGTGATGAAGGGCCAGACCGCATCGGGCTCCTTCAAGCCCGCCGTGCTGTCCAATGGCGTGCGCACCATGGTGCCCACCCATATCGTAACTGGCACCCGCATCGTGGTGATGACCGAGGGCGGCGCCTACGTCGAACGCGCCAAGGAGTGAGCCGGGTTCGGTAAATGGCAACGCCATTTACCGATGATTTGGTCCAGTGGACCAAATCAACTGGCGAACGCCCGAGGCCTACGGCCGAGGGCTAGACATCTCTCCATGGCCGGGCTTGACCCGGCCATCCAGTCTGCCCAAGGCTGGTGCGCGCCCGCATGCTGGAAGCACCATGTCCAAACGTATCGATCCCAACGATATTCCCGTTCACGCCGGCACCATGTATCCGCCGCCCTATGATGCGCCCTGCCTTGCGCGGGAAAAACGCCGGCTGGGCGACGCCGCGGGCCTGACCCAGTTCGGCGTCAACCTGCTGCGTCTGAAACCCGGCGTCTGGTCCAGCCAGCGCCACTGGCACCTGACCCAGGATGAGTTCATCTATGTGCTGGAAGGCGAAGTGGTGCTGGTCACCGACGCCGGCGAAGAAGTGCTGAAGGCGGGCGACTGCGCCGGCTTCAAGGCGAACGAGCCGGACGGCCATCATCTGCAGAACCGCGGCGCCCGCGACGCGCTGGTTCTGGAAGTCGGCACCCGCAATCAGGGCGACAGCGCCACCTATCCCGGCATCGACCTGCTCTATCCGCCGGGCGGCAAGCCTGCCCTCTACACCCATGCCGACGGCACGCCTTACACCGACATCAAGCTGCGCCGGTAACGGTGATCGGCGCGCAAGCGCTTACGGCTTGGCGCTGGCGTTATAAAGCGGCTGTACCCGCGCGATATAGTTTTCCAGGTCGGCGGCACGCGCCTGGCTTTGCGGATGGGTGCTGAGGAAGGAGGGCCCCGTGCTGGGCGCGGCGCGCCCCAGCTTCTGGAAAAAGGTCACGGCGGCGCGCGGCTCATAGCCGGCGCGGGCCATCAGCTCCAGCCCGATGCGGTCGGCCTCGGTTTCCTGGTCGCGCCCATGGGGCAGCGAATAGGTCACCTGCGCCACCGCATTGGCGATCTGCACCGTCTGCTGGCTGGCGCCGGTCGCCGCCGCCAGACCGCCCAGCACCAGCTGCTGGCCGAGCGAGCGCGACACC
>JBBSKJ010000223.1:0-4430 GCA_038256475.1 Micropepsales bacterium
ATGGCGCAGGAACCGCACACGCCTTCGCGGCAGGAGCGGCGGAAGGCCAGGGTCGGATCGATCTCGTTCTTGATCTTGATCAGCGCGTCCAGAACCATCGGGCCGCAGCTATCCAGGTCAACCGTGTAGGTATCGACGGTGGGATTGCCGCCCGCATCCGGATCATAACGATAGACTTTGAAATCCTTGGCGCGTTTGGGCTTCTTGCCGTTGGCCGCTTTTTCCGCGGGCCACACCTTGCCCTTTTTCACCCGGCTGGCCTTGGGCAGCATGATCTCGACCATTACGGGCAAACTCCTGAAAGCACGAGTGATTTGCGGCTATTTTGACACGCCGGGACAGGCGCGAACAACCCTGGCGTCACGCGACAATCTGTTCGAACACCCATGCGATTTCCGCAGGTGCATCCTTGGTCGTGCCACTGATGACCAGTTGCTCGGCGCGGCGCACGGTGGGGCCGCCCAGATAGACGCTTTCTTCCACCTCCAGGGTCCCGCCCCCGGCGCGGAACCGCCAGCCCTCGCCGCCCGGCAGCTTGAGCAGGATGCCGCCCCCCTCCAGCCGCGAAACCCGCACATCGGGATGAATATGGAAGCGCACGGCAAAGTTCAGCCCCGCCCCCTGCTCGCCCCCATTCTTAGGCGTAACCGGCACCAGCCGGTCGCGCCCCGTTACCATCAGGCCTTGCGGTGACATGGTGATCTGGCGTTCGTGGCGCAGGCCGAACCGCTCGGCATAAGCGTCATGCATCGCTTCTGCCGTCCAGCCTTGCGGCGTCTCGACCCGCCGCGCCACCGGCTCTTTGGGTCCGTCCATCAGGCGCGGCCCCAGCAGATCGCGCAGGATTCCGGCCGGAAGAATATGGGCGCTGGATGTGTCGCACAGCGTCAGGGTGGAATGTGCCGCGGTGGCGCGCAGCGCCGCGTTCCACGCCTGGTGCGTCAAGCCGCCAGCACCGCAATTGACCACAATGCGGTCATTGCCCGACGACAGTTCAAACGAACCTGCCCCGGCATGGGCGCCAATCGCGAAAGCACCTTCCGGCGTCTTGCCGCAATCCAGCAGGCATAGCGCGCGTCCCGCCGCCAGGCGCTGATAGGCGCTGTGGCGCGCATGATGAAAGGGCTGGCCGCGAATATCGTCACGCGCCAACAGCCCAGCGATCATGCGCGGGTCGCCTTCCGCACCGCCATTGAACAGCGCCAATGCGCCGTCGGCATGACGGAAGAAGCGCAGCATCGGCGCCATCCGGTCGTGGGCATTGCGCAGGCCGTGCGGCGGCTCTTCGTTCACCGCGCTCAGGGCTTCCATCACCATGATCACATGGCGATAGGCCGAAAGCAGCGCTTCGGGCGAGCGGCTGACATGGCCGCCATCGGGCAATATCTGCCGCTCGATCTCACAGTCGAGCCGCGCCAGACCGGTTTCCAGCCGCTTGCGGCTGTCGTCCAGGCACAGGCCCGACAGCGCCAGCACCGCGGCGGCTTCCAGGCGCGGCAGGCCGTCAGGCGCTTCCATCGAAATGCGTTCCAGCATTTTGCACTGTTCGCGCAGGGAAACGAACAGGCGCGAGCGCCACATCATTTCGGAGTTCAGGATCACCAGCCGGCCATGGCTGAAAACATGCGCCAGCCGTCGCGCCATGACGTGCGGCGCCCAGACGGCTTGCGAGTATTTGCTGTAGCGCTTGACCCACTGGCCGATCAGGTTGGTGGCCAGGCGCCGTGACGGATCACCGCCGGCGGTGGACAAGGCCGGAAGCCAGGCGAAACTGTGCAGCGCCTCATGCCAGGCGGTGCTGGGCGGCTTGAGGTCGAACACCGAAACCCCTTCGGGCACGTCCACGCTCTGGCCGTGAAACCGGAAGCGCCCCCGCAGCAGGCCGTCGGCGTCTTCCAGCCGGCGCGGCAGCGCATCCCAGGGATGGAACACGATATGATCGGCGAGTTGGCCCTTGAGAAAACGGCGATAAATCCAGCCGCGTCGCCACCAGGTCTGGAATGGGGCGACGCCACGGCGAATGCCGGCCCTTGTCAGTTCAGGAAGGAGCGGCAGGAGCTGCTGGGCCTGCACCCCTAACCCCTCAAGGCTTTGATATTGTCGGCATAGCGCGACGGTCCGCCCTGGAACACGGCGGTGCCAGCCACCAGCACGGTGGCGCCCGCGGCGATCGCGCGCTTTGCCGTTTGCGGCGTGATGCCGCCATCGACTTGCAGCGCGATATCACGGCCGCTGGCATCGATGCGTTTCCTCGCGCCCGCGATCTTTTCCAGCTGGCTTTCAATAAAGCTCTGGCCGCCGAAACCGGGATTGACGCTCATGATCAGGATCAGGTCCACCAGATCCATCAGATTGTCGAGCGCGTCGATCGGGGTTCCCGGATTCAGCACCACGCCCGCCTTCTTGCCCAGCTTGCGAATGTGCTGAAGCGTGCGATGGACATGCGGTCCGCTTTCCGGATGCACGGTCAGCCCGTCGGCGCCGGCATCGGCGAAGGAGTCAATAAAAGGGTCAACCGGCGCGAGCATCAGATGCACATCAAACGGCTTCTTGCCGTGGGGCTTCAGCGCCTTCACCACCGCCGGACCGATGGTGATGTTGGGAACAAAATGGCCGTCCATCACATCGACATGGATCCAGTCCGCCCCGGCCGCTTCAATAGCCTCGATCTCCGCCCCGAGCTTGGAAAAGTCGGCGGACAGGATGGAAGGGGCGATCAGGACGGGGCGAGCCATGTGGCTGTAAGTGCCGGATTCCGCCCTGCGCTGCAAGGCGCACCGAATCACGGCGGGAACAACCGCCCGGCCGCGTGGGAATGCGATAGCGGGTCTGCGGCAAGTCCGGTTGAACTGGCGGGGCCCCACCCCTACACTCCGCCCCGCTTCGTTTTTTTGTTCGTTTTGGAAGGCTTTTATGGCGGAAAACCCGCAAGCACCGGTCCCGACCACCCGCCCGCTTTCACCCCATCTCACCATTTATCGCTGGCCGGTCACGATGATGACCTCCATCACCCATCGCGTCACCGGGATGGCGCTGACCGTCGGCGCCTTGATCCTGGCCTGGTGGCTAGTCGCCATCTCCAACGGGCTGGATGGCGGCTATCAGTCGTTCATGGCCCTGGCCGCTTCCCCGCTGGGCATGCTTGTGCTGTTCGGCGTCACCTGGTCACTGGCCTATCACTTCTTCAACGGCCTCAGGCACCTGGCCTGGGACCTGGGCTATGGCTTCGACAAGAAGATGGCGGAGCGCAACAGTGTGATCATCTTTGCCCTCTCCTTGCTAACCGCCCTCATCATCTTCGCCATCGTCTGGACCGGTCACGGGGGGTATCTGCAATGAAATCCCTGCGCACCCCGCTGAACCGTGTGAAGGGCCTGGGCTCTTCCCATTCGGGCACCGGGCATTTCTGGCGCGAACGCATCTCGGCGGTCGCCCTGGCGCCGCTGTCGCTGTGGTTCGGCTATGCCGCGATCGGCTTGTCTGGGACCACCACCTCCGCGCCGCTGCAATTCTTCGCCCAGCCGGTCAACGCCATCCTGATGGCGGCCTTTGTCATCATCGCGCTCTATCACGCGGCGCTGGGCGTACAGGTCGTGATCGACGATTACATCCATTCCGCCGGCATGAAGATCTTCCTGTTCCTGATGGTGCGCCTGTTCGTGATTGCCACCGGTTCGGCCTGCCTCATCGCGCTACTGCGCATTTCCGTTTTCTAGGAACTCTTCATGCCCGCCTATGATATTGTCGATCACACTTTCGATGTCGTCGTTGTCGGCGCCGGCGGCGCGGGTTTGCGCGCTACGCTGGAATGCGCGCTTCGCGGCCTGAAGACCGCCTGCATCACCAAGGTGTTTCCCACCCGAAGCCATACCGTGGCGGCGCAGGGCGGCGTCGCGGCCAGCCTGGGCAATATGGGCGAGGACGACTGGCGCTGGCACATGTACGACACCGTCAAGGGATCGGATTGGCTGGGCGACCAGGACTCCATCGAATATCTCTGCCGCAACGCGCCGGAAGCTGTGTACGAGCTGGAGCATTTCGGCATGCCCTTCAGCCGTACGGAGGAAGGCAAGATCTACCAGCGCGCCTTTGGCGGCATGACCAGCAATTTCGGACAGGGCATCGTGCAACGCACCTGCGCCGCCGCCGACCGCACCGGTCACGCCATGCTGCACACGCTGTATGGCCAGTGCGTCAAGCATGAGGTCAATTTCTTCATCGAGTATTTCGCCCTCGACCTGATCATGGAAGACGGCGCCTGCCGCGGCGTGATGGCGTGGAATCTGGATGACGGCACTCTCCACCGTTTCCGCGCGCACAAGGTCATTCTGGCCACCGGCGGCTATGGCCGCGCCTATGCCAGCTGCACCGGGGCCCATACCCATACCGGCGACGGCAACGCCATGGAGATCCGCGCCGGCCTGCCGCTG
>JBBSKJ010000224.1:0-4430 GCA_038256475.1 Micropepsales bacterium
GGCGCGGGGGCTTGTTCTCAGCGCGCTTTTCGCGCTGGCTGGTTGCGCCAGTCCCCCGACCGCTCCCGTCACAAAACCCGCCCCTGCGCCAGCCGACAGCTGGAGCATGGCGCGCACCGCATTCGCGGCGCTGCCCGGCTGGGACGTCGCCCAAGCCGATGCGGCGCTGCTGTCCTTCCGCCGCAGCTGTGCGGTGCTGGCGGCAAGGCCCGACAGCGCGGCGATGGGCGGAGCGGGCTATGCCGGCAATGTGGGCGACTGGCGCGGGGTTTGCGCCGGTGCCAGCGGTGACGCCAAAACCTTCTTTCAAACCAACTTCACGCCCTTTGCTCTGACCGGGGGCGAAGGCCTGTTCACCGGCTATTACGAGCCGGAAATCCGCGGCAGCCGCACGCGGCAGGGCGCGTACCAAACCCCGGTGCATGGCGTTCCGTCCGATCTGGTGCGCGTTGATCTGGGCCTGTTCATTCCCAAGTTCAAAGGCGAGCGCGTTTCGGGACGGGTATCGGGCCGGGCCTTGGTGCCGTATGCCAACCGCGCCCAGATCAATGCCGGGATCAAGGCGCCGGTGCTATTCTATACCGACGATGCGGTGGCCTTTTTCTTCCTGCAGATCCAGGGCTCGGGACGGGTGGTATTCACCGATGGCAGCGCGGCGCGCATCGGCTATGCCGGCGAGAATGGCCGCCCTTACACCGCCATCGGCCGCACGCTCATTGCTGAAGGCGCGCTGACGCGCGAAAATGTTTCGCTGCAAACCATCCGCGCCTGGCTGCTGGCCAACCCCGCCCGCGCCCAGGGTGTCATGGAAGGCAATGAAAGCTACATCTTCTTTGAGGAAAAGCCGCTGGGCGACACGCAGCTGGGCAGCACCGGTTCGCTGGGCGTGGCGCTGACGCCGATGGCGAGCCTGGCGGTGGACCCGCGCCTTCATGCGCTGGGCGCACCCTTCTATCTGGATGCCGGCGGGCCCGATCCGGTGCGTGGCTTGCTGGTGGCGCAGGACATCGGCGGCGCCATTCGGGGACCGGTGCGCGGCGATATCTTTTTCGGCTTTGGCGCGCAGGCGGAACGCCGCGCCGGGGAGATGAAAGCGCCCGGGCGGCTGTATCTGCTGCTGCCCAATAACGTCGCGGCGAAAATCGGGGCTCGCTGGCCGTGAGCCGTCGTAAAGTTAGCGACGAAGAACGCAAGGAATTCGAGCAGAATTTCCGCGAGGCGCGGCCTATCAAGATTGCCGCGCCAAAGGGAGCAGCCAAAAAGAAAAGCGCTGCGTTGCAGCCGACCGGCGTCAATGGCGCCACCCAGGACCGCTTGCGGCGTGGCCAGCTGGAGCCGGATGCCAAGCTGGACCTGCACGGCATGACCGAGGCCGCCGCCTATCGCGCCTTGTCGCGCTTCCTGGCGGGCGCGCAGCTGCGCGGCAACCGCTTGATCCTGGTGGTGACCGGCAAGGGCAATCCGCGAAAGGAAGAAAGCACCAGCTGGATGACCTCGCCCCATGGCGTGCTGAAACAGATGGTGCCGCGCTGGCTGAAGGAGCCGGAACTGGCCCCCATGATCGCCAGTACCAAAGCGGCGCATGTCCGCCATGGCGGCGATGGCGCGCTGTATGTCTATTTGCGCAAAAGCCAATGAAACAGGCGCAGCATACGCTGACAGTGCCGACCCGCGGGCCGGGGCTTTATGAGTTCACCGAGGCGCTGGGTGATTTTGTTCGCGGCAGCGCAATCCAGAATGGCCTGCTCACCTGCTTCATCCGCCATACCTCGGCGTCGCTTCTGATTCAGGAAAATGCCGATCCGGATGTCTGCAAGGACTTACAGACATTCTTCGCCCATCTGGCGACCAATGGCATGAACTACCGCCACACTGCCGAAGGGCCGGACGACATGCCCTCGCATATCCGCTCAGCCCTGACCCAGACGTCGATCGGAATTCCGCTGCGAAAGGGCAGGCTGGCGCTGGGCACCTGGCAGGGGATCTACGTCTTCGAGCATCGTGACGCGCCGCATAAACGCGAGGTGACGCTGCATTCGATTGGGGAATAACCTTTTGTCATTCCCGCGAAAGCGGGAATCCATCTTCAAGCAGTTACCGCTGGATGAAAAGTTGGATGCCCGCTTTCGCGGGCATGACAACAAGGATTGGGATTAGATTAATCCCGCCTTAGTCGCCAAATCCTTCAGCGACGTTTCCGGCCGCGCGCCGTAATGCGAAATCACTTCCACCGCCGCCAGCGCGCCCAGACGGCCGCAATCGGCCAGACCCTTGCCGTGCGTCATGCCATAGAGGAATCCGGCGGCGAACTGGTCGCCCGCGCCGGTGGTGTCGATCACGCGGCTGACCGGCGCGGCGGGAATGACATGCTCCTGGCCTTCCTCGATCACCACGCAGCCCTTGGCCGAACGCGTCAGGGCAGCGACGCCGCCCCATTTTTTCGCCGCCGCCACCACGCCGTCAAAGTCATCCTGCTGGAACAGCGCCTTGGCTTCGTCCTCATTGGCGAACAGGATGTTCACATCCTTGTCCAGCAGATGAAGGAATTCGTCGCGGAAGCGCCCGACGCAGAAGGAATCCGACAGGGACAGGGCAATGCGCCCGCCGGCGCCCTTAACCGCGGCAATCGCCTTGCGCGCCGCCTGCTTGGCTTCGTCCTGGTCCCACAGATAGCCTTCGATATAGAGGATGCGCGCGGCAGCCACCTGCCCTTCATCGATGTCGTCCGGCACCAGTTCGCGGCAGGCGCCCAGATAGGTGCTCATGCTGCGCTGGCCGTCCGGCGTCACCGCGATCATGCAGGTGGCGGTGGACGAGCCCTGGTTGGCCGGGGCGGTGGTGAAGGTCATGCCCAGGCTGGCCATGGAATCGCCGAACACCTTGCCCAACCGGTCGTCGAACACTTTGCCGACAAACACGCCGTTGCCGCCCAGCGAGGCGATGCCCGCCATGGTGTTGGCAGCCGAGCCGCCCGCTACTTCATGCACGCTGCTCATGGTCTGCTGATTGTCGGCCAGCAGCTTGAGCAGCTCCTTGGCGCGGAACTCGTCGATCAGGGTCATGCCGCCCTTGGCGATGCGATGGGTCAGCAGGAAGCGGTCGTCCACCGAGGCGATGACATCCACAATGGCATTGCCCAGACCGGCGACATCATACTGCTGCGACATGAAAACCCCTGCGAAAGATGGCTTTCGCTTATACGGGATGTGGCGAGCCTCGCAAGTATTTCACTTGTCGGGCGCGGGAGGCTCGGGCAGAAGGCGATGCATGATCCGCCAAGCCGCCGCTCTTTTGATCGTCCTGCTGGCCGCCGGCTGCGCCACGCCCGGAACGCCGCAGGTGCCGCGCACCCCCTCCAGCATTCCCAGCGCCCCGCCGCGCGGCGAACCGCCCGGCTATATCAATCTTTCGACCACCGCCCTGCAAGCCGCCTTTGGCCGCCCCGCTTTTGTCCGCAAGGACGGCGCCATCGAGATGTGGCGCTATGACGGCGCCACCTGCCGCGCCTTTTTCTTCTTCTATGGCGCGCCGCTGGCGGTACGCCATGTCGAGACCCTGCCGAACGGCGCCCGGGCCGCAGCCGATCCGGCCTGTCTGACCGCTTTGCGCGTGACGCCACCGAGAATCTCATAACCATCTCCATGGGCGGCCTTGAGCCGCCCATCCAGCAACTGTTGAAGCAAGGCTGGATGGCCGGGTTAAACCCGGCCATGGCGAGAGATTAGCGAACTTTCGCGCGCGGTTTTTCCGGCGGTAATTCCTTTGTCTTGTCCTTGAAGCGGCAGAGATCGCTCACCACGCAGACCGGGCACAAGGGCTTTCTTGCCACGCAGGTATAGCGGCCGTGCAGGATCAGCCAGTGATGGGCGTGGCTCTTGAAATGATCGGGCACGATTTTTTCCAGCCCGAATTCCACCTCCAGCACATTCCTGCCCGGCGCCAGATGGGTGCGATTGGAAACTCGGAAAATATGCGTGTCCACCGCGATGGTCGGTTCGCCAAACGCCACGTTCAACACCACATTGGCGGTCTTGCGGCCCACCCCCGGCAAGGCTTCCAGCGCCTCGCGGTTTTGCGGCACCTGTCCGCCATGCTGTTCCAGCAAGATCCTCGAAAGCGCGATCACGTTCTTCGCCTTGCCGCGATACAGGCCGATGGTCTTGATGGCGTCGGTAAGTTTTTCCTCTCCAAGCGCCACCATCGCTTCAGGCGTGTTCACCGTCTTGAAAAGCGGCGTGGTCGCCTTGTTGACACCCTTGTCGGTAGCCTGGGCCGACAGCGCCACCGCCACCAGCAAGGTGTAAGGGCTGACGTAATGCAGTTCGGTCTTGGGCGATGGCTCAAGCTTCTTCAGCCGCGCGAAGAACTCTTGCGCTTCGGCGCGGGTAAAAGGCTTAGGCATTCAAGCCCAGCACGTCCGTCATGGAATA
>JBBSKJ010000225.1:0-4426 GCA_038256475.1 Micropepsales bacterium
GACGCCGCCGACGACACGGTGGTGCCGACCGTGCCCAACGGTCTGGCCTATTACGCAGCCTTGCAGGGGTCGCGAGTCCCGTCCGAGATCCACATTTTCTAAACCGGTGGTCATGGCTTCGGTTTGGCGCGCACGGTGGGCCGCGCCACGGCGGTATGGCCTGAACTGGTGCTGCGCTGGGGCGCAACCCACGGATTCTTCAAAGGGGCGCTTTAAGCGGCGCGGTGCTGACCGACCAAAGCAAGGGCATCGCGCAGCACACTGATGCCGGCATCATGGCGTGGGGCGTTTTCGCTCAAATGGCGGCGGAACAGCCGTGCACCCGGCTGGCCGTTGTAAAGGCCCAGCATCGGCTTGATCAGGCCATGCAGCCGTGCGCCCTTGCCAAGTTCGCGTTCCACATGGTCGCAATATTCCGCCACCGCCGCGTCCAGGTCGCGGGGCTGCCCCCCGAAGAAGCGCGCATCCACCTGCGCCAACAGCACCGGATTCTGATAGGCGGCGCGGCCCAGCATCACGCCATCGAGATGCTTCAAGTGTTCTTCGGCCTGCTCCAGCGTCTCGATGCCGCCATTGACCAGGATGGTGAGCTGGGGGCGTTCGCGCTTGACGCGATAGACCAGGTCGTAATCCAGCGGCGGCACGTCGCGATTTTCCTTGGGACTCAGCCCCTCCAGCCAGGCCTTGCGGGCATGCACCGCGAACACGGTTACACCGGCACCGGCACAGCCATCGATCAGCGCGCGCAAGGCGGCATCCGGGTCCTGGTCATCGACCCCGATGCGGCATTTGACGGTGACGGGAATGGCCACGGCAGCACGCATGGCGGCGACACATTCCGCCACCAAGACAGGCTCGCGCATCAGACAGGCGCCGAACTTTCCCGACTGCACCCGGTCAGACGGGCAGCCGACATTGAGGTTGATCTCGTCATAGCCGAAATCGGCGGCGATCTTGCTCGCCTCAGCCAGCTTCGCTGGATCGGAGCCGCCCAGCTGCAACGCCAGCGGATGCTCGAAACCGTCAAAGCCCAGAAGCCGCGCGCGGTCGCCATGCAGCACCGCTTCCGCCGTCACCATCTCGGTGTAGAGCAGCGCGTGTTTGGTCAGGCAGCGATGCAGCACCCGGCAGGGACTGTCGGTCCAGTCCATCATCGGGGCGACGGAAAAACGGTGGTGCCCAAAAGCGGGGGTCATGCGCGGCTTTTACCGCTCCGCCCGCCTTAACGCTACTGGAACCCTAGCCGCAGCATGGTGTTGGTCTGGCCTTCCACCGTTCCTTTTTCCAGCCATTCCAGCGAGGCCTTGAACAGCAGGTGGCGGTTCATTTCCCACATCGCATTGTGCGAGGCGCAGCCCAGCTCGACATAGACTTTCTGGGGGCTTCCGATATCGGCATAGAATTCCTGCACCCGCTCCGGCGTGACCTGCACGTCATGGGTGCCCGCCACCATCAAGGTTGGCATGGTCATGGCTTTCACCCGCTGCGTCGTCCAGCCGAAGGTGGTGGCGATGGGCGCGCGGCGCACCGCCGGCGACCAGCGCGCGCCCACCGGATCGGATTTCAGCATCTCCGACCAGACCGATGCGGCGGCCGCGGGATCGACCTGCTTTTCGCACGGCGCCTGGCGGGTCCAGTTGTTGGTGAAAATCTCGTGGCTCTGCACGTTGAAGGCCGGGCCCGGAACGGGCAGCGGCGGGGCCTCTGCCTTGGTGGCGCGGTTATAGGCGGGCGCCAGCAGGATCAGCTTGTTTACCTGGGACGGATTTAGCGCCGCCCATCCGCCGGCGCGCGGGCCGCCCTGCGACCAGCCGACCAGATTGACCTTGTCCACCTTGCGCAGTTTCTTGATGTAATCGACCGCCGCCGAAATGTCGTTCCAGTCCGACCCCATATTGGTCAGGGCGCCGGGATAGGTTTGCGCGCAAGCAACGGCGAACAGCTTCTGCTGCTCGGGCGACAGGTTGCACTTGTCGCTCATCTGGGGTGGGCGGTACGAGCGGCCATAGCCGGTCATGTCGACGCTGAAGACGTCGTAGCCCGCCTTGGCCAGATAGGCCATCCAGCTGTAATCCTGATAAGGCACGTCGAAACTGACTTCGGCTGGCGTACCGGCGCCGTGGACGAACAGCACCACCTTGTCGCCCGCGCCGCGCCGCAGCACCTGGGGCAGCGCCCGTTCGCGCAAATAGAGTTTCACTTTTTGTCCGGCGATGGCGGGCACGGTGGACGTCACAGTGACGCTGTGCTCGCGCATGCGCGTTTCCTGTGCTTGCGCTGGGGCCTGCGCCGTTCCGGCGGCCAGCACCGCCAGCAGTCCCAATGTCCAGCTTTTCATGTGCAGCCCCTGTCGTTTCCGGCGAACAGTATTCCTACCTCCCCCGCATGCGCGCAAGCGCATTGGCATGGGGGAGGGTGAGGCCCGCAACCAAGCGGGCCGAACATAGCAAAGCGAAGGGCGCCTTTGATTGTTCAAAGGCGCCCTGAGCGAGTTTGCGAAGGCCGGAGGGGGCTATTTATGATGCTGGAGCTTCGTGTTCACCAGCTGGAAGAAGACCGGCACGAAGAAGATCGCCAGCACGGTGGCACTGAACATGCCGCCGATCACGCCGGTGCCGATGTCGTTCTGGCTGCCGGCGCCCGCGCCCGTGGCCAGCGCCAGCGGCGTGACGCCCGCGATGAAGGCGATGGACGTCATCAGAATGGGACGCAACCGCAGCCGTGCCGCCTCCATGGCGGCGTCAAACGCGGTGGCGCCTTTTCGCTCCGCATCCACCGCGAACTCCACAATCAGAATCGCGTTCTTTGCCGACAGGCCTATGGTGGTTAGCAGGCCGACCTGGAAATAGATGTCGTTGAACAGGCCGCGGCTCCAGGCGGCAAGCAATGCGCCCACCACGCCCAGGGGGATCACCAGCATCACCGACAGCGGTATGGCCCAGCTTTCATACAGCGCCGCCAGGCACAGATAGATCACCAGGATGGACAGGAAGTAGAGCGCGGGTGCCTGCGCCCCGCTGGCCTGTTCCTGATAGGACAGGCCCGTAAGCTCGTAACCCACCTCCTTGGGCAGCTGTTTGAAGATGGCGTCCATCTCCTTCAGCGCGGTGCCGGAGGAGAGGCCGGGCGCGGCCGCGCCCATCAGCTGGATGGACGGAAAGCCGTTATAGCGGGTCAGCGAGGCGGGGCCTTGCGTCCAGGCCGAGCTGGCGAAAGACGAGAAGGGCGTCATGTCGCCGGCATTGTTGCGCACATACCAGCGGTTCAGGTCTTCCGGCTTCATGCGATAGGGCGCATCGCCCTGCATATAGACGCGCTTGACGCGGCCCCGGTCCAGGAAGTCGTTGATATAGGCGCTGCCCCAGGCGGCGCTGAGGGTGGAGTTGATGTTGGACGGCAGCACACCCAGCGTGTTGGCCTTGGCCTGGTCGATATCGATGTGAAGCTGCGGCGTGTCATCCAGGCTGTTGGGGCGAACGCCCTGCAGTCTGGGATTCTGCGCCGCCATGCCCAGCACCTGGTTGCGATACTGCATCAGGGCGGCATGGCCGATATTGCCGCGGTCCTGCATCTGGATGTCGAAGCCGGACGACTGGCCAAGCTCCTGCACGCTGGGGGGCACCAGCGCGAAGACCTGCGCGTCGGGCAGCTGCATGAATTTCATGAAGGCGCGCTGGGCGACGGCCTGGGCGGTGTTTTCCTTGCCTTCGCGCTGATCCCAGTCCTTCAACCGTGTGAAGGCGAGGCCGGCATTCTGTCCGGCGCCGGAAAAACTGAAGCCGGCGATGATGAAGGTAAAGTCCACATTGGCCTTCTCGTCCTCCAGATAGAATTTCGAGACTTCCTTGGCCACAGCCATGGTGCGTTCCTGCACCGCGCCGGTGGGCAGCGTGATCTGGGTGATGACAAAGCCCTGGTCTTCGTCGGGCAAAAAGCCCGTGGGCAGACGCATGAACAGGAAAGCCATGATGCCGACGATCACCAGGAAGGCGGCCATGACTTTCCATGTATTGTGCAGGAACCAGGCGGTGCGCTTCTGGTACCAGCTGCGGAAGGCGTCGAAATTGCGGTTGAACCACAGAAAGAAGCGCATCTGCGGCTTGTGTTCGGTTTCGGCCGGCTTGAGCATGGTGGCGCAAAGCGACGGCGTCAGGATCAGCGCCACCAGGATCGACAGCGTCATGGCCGAGACAATGGTGACGGAGAATTGCCGGTAGATCACGCCCGTCGAGCCGCCAAAGAAGGCCATAGGCAGGAACACCGCCGTCAGCACCAGTCCGATGCCGATCAGCGCGCCGGTAATCTCCTGCATGGATTTGAGCGTGGCGTCGTAAGGACTTAAGCGCTCCTCGTGTATGATGCGTTCGACGTTTTCGACCACCACAATGGCATCGTCGACCAACAGGCCGATGACCAGCACCAGCGC
>JBBSKJ010000226.1:0-4425 GCA_038256475.1 Micropepsales bacterium
CGCAGCCTGCGGGGCCTGGCTGCACGGGGCGGCTGCGGACCGCTTCGGCCCGGGCCTGATCGCGGAAGATTTGCCGGAAATCCTGCCAGAAGTTCTGGATTTGCTCTAGGGCTATTCGTCTATTATAATAGACGAATGGATATTATAATAGACGAGGCGGAGGCTGGAATTGCCCAGCATATCCGCCTGGAGCGCGCCGCCCGCAACTGGTCGCTGGCCGAGTTGGCAGAGCGATCCGGGGTCGCCAAGGCCTCCATCAGCAAGATCGAGCGGGGGGAGATGAGCCCTTCGGCGGGTCTGCTTGTCCGGTTGGCGGCGGCCTTTGACCTCACCCTGGCGGGGTTGCTGCTCCGGGCGGAAGGCGAGAAGGGGCGGCTGACCCGTGCCGCCGACCAGCCGGTGTGGCGCGACCCGGCCACCGGCTATCGCCGCCGCCAGATTTTCAACCGTCCCGATCACCCGCTGGAGATGGTCCAGGTCGAACTGCCGGCGGGCGAGACAGTCTCTTTCCCCGCCTGGACCTATGCCCATGCCCGGCATGTGGTGTGGGTGCAGATGGGCGAGCTGGTGCTGACCGAAGGCGGCGAACGCCATCTGCTCAAGACCGGCGACAGTCTTGGGTTCGGCGCGCCCGCCCAAGTGACCTACGCCAATGAAAGCACCCGGCCTTGCCACTATGTCGTGGCGCTGGCGCGGAACTGACCGTGGAAATCACCCCCGTCACCGCTCCCACCCAAGACGTCCGCCTGCTGGTGGGCGAACTCAATGACGAACTTTCCGGCCTCTATACGCCCCACCCCCAGCGCGGCGAGCAGTTCGCCCTGGAAGCGCTGTTTCAGCCCCATATCCGTTTCTTCATGGCGCGCCGGGACGGGCTGCCCGCCGGTTGTGGCAGCGTGGCATTGTTTGCTGAATTCGCGGAAGTGAAGCGCATGTATGTGCGTCCGCTTCTGCGCGGACAGGGGATCGCGGACGCGATCATGGCAAGAGTGATCGCTGAGACGGTACAGGGCGGCCTGAAGCTGCTGCGATTGGAAACGGGCACCTATTCAAGTGCCGCGATTGCGTTTTACCGGCGCTGCGGCTTTGTGGGTTGCGGCGCATACGAGCCTTATACTTCCATGCCGCTGCATACCGTTGCGACCAGCGTTTTCATGGAAAGGCATTTGTGATGACCTTGGCCATCCGCCCGGCCTGTGAAGGCGATCACCATCTGCTCAAGACCGGCGACAGCCTGGGCTTCGGTCCACCCGCTACGGTCACCTATGCCAATGAAAGCACGCGCCCCTGCCACTATGTGGTGGCGCTGGCCCGGAATTGACCATGGAAATCGTCCCCGTCACCGCACCGACCGATGAGGTCCGCCAGCTCGTTTCCGAACTGGATGCCGAACTGGGCGCCCTTTACCGTCCCGAGCAGCGCCATGGTCTGGCGCTGGAGGCGATCTTCGCGCCGCATATCCGTTTCTTCATCGCCCGAAGGAATGGCCTGCCGCTCGGCTGTGGTGGCGTAGCCCTGTTTCCCGATTTCGCGGAGGTAAAACGCATGTATGTGCACCCTGGCGCGCGCGGCACCGGGGTGGCCGATGCGCTGATGGCGCGGCTGATGGCGGAGTCGCGCCAGGCCGGGCACGCGATTTTGCGGCTGGAAGCGGGCGCACAATCGCCCGCCGCGGTTCGCTTTTACCGGCGTAGCGGCTTTTGCGAATGCGCGGTGTTTGGCGATTATGCCGCGCTGCCGCCCAGCCAGATTTCCGCCAGCGTCTTTATGGAAAGGCAGTTGTGATGACACTGGACGTCCGTCCCGCCCGCGACGCCGATCTTCAGGCCCTGACCGACATCTACAATCACTATGTCCGTGAAACCCCCATCACCTTCGATGTCGAGCCATTCACCCTGGCGCAGCGCCGCATGTGGTTGGACAGTTTTGGGCTCGCCGGCCGTTATCGTTGTTTGGTGGCGGTGAAAGACGGCACGGTGATCGGCTGGGCCAGCTCACATCGCTACAATGAACGCGCCGCCTATGACACAACGGTGCTGACCAGCGTCTATCTGGCGCCGGACATGACGGGGCAGGGGATCGGCCGTCGTCTTTACGCCGCGCTGTTTGAGGCCCTTGCGGGCGAGGACCTCCATCGCGCCGTCGGCCGCATCACCGTGCCCAATGAGGCGTCCGTCGCGCTGCACCAGGGGATGGGGTTCGAACGGGCGGGTCTGTATCGGGAAGTCGGGCGCAAATTCGGCCGCTTCTGGGACGTCGCCACCTATCTCAAAGCCATCCCTGCTTCGCCCTAGCAACCCCCCAAAACCCCTGCTATAGGGGCCCGCTTCGGTGGCTTTCAGGCTGCCAAAAACGCGGACATGGCGGAACTGGTAGACGCGCTGGATTTAGGTTCCAGTGACGAAAGTCGTGGGGGTTCAAGTCCCTCTGCCCGCACCAGTTCCAAAGAGATTTAGAGTAGGAAGTTCGAAATGCAGATCAACGAGACCGTTTCCCAGGACTTGCACAAGCAGTTCACGGTCACCGTGCCGGCCAGCGAGCTGGACAGCCGCGTCAATGCCCGGCTGGAGGAAATGAAGCCCAAGATGAATCTCAAGGGTTTCCGTCCCGGCAAGGCTCCCGTCTCCTTCCTCAAGAAGCAGTTCGGCAAGTCCATCATGGGCGAAGTGGTCGAGGCCGCCGTCAATGAAGGCAGCCAGAAGGCCATCGCCGACAACAAGCTCAAGCCCGCCTTGCAGCCGCGCGTCGAGCCGGTCGGCAGCGTCGAGGATGTGGTCGACGGCAAGTCGGACCTCACCTTCAAGGTCATCGTCGACCTGATGCCCGAGTTTGAAACCACCGATCCGTCCAAGCTGACGGTGGAGCGTCTGACCACCGACGTCGCCGACGCCGATGTGAATGAAGCGCTGGATCGTCTGGCCAAGAATGTCCGCAACCATGTCACCAAGGACGGCCCCGCCGCCAAGGAAGATCTGGCGGTGATCGATTATGAAGGCAGCGTCGATGGCGTGCCTTTTGAAGGCGGCAAGGGCAGCGATTTCAGCCTGACGCTGGGCTCGGGCACGTTCATTCCCGGCTTCGAAGACCAGCTGATCGGCGCCAAGGCCGGCGAAAGCCGTGAGGTGAAGGTGACCTTTCCGACCGAATATCACGCGCCCGAAATGGCGGGCAAAGACGCCATCTTCGCGGTCACCGTGAAGGAAGTGAAAGTGCCGGAAGATGCCGGAATCGATGACGAACTGGCCAAGAAACTCGGCCTGGACGATCTCGCCACCCTGAAGGATCGCGTCCGCGAACAGCTGACCAGCGACTTCAAGGCCGCCGGCCGCCTGCATCTCAAGCGCCGTGTGCTCGACGCTCTGGATAATGCGCATGACTTCTCGCTGCCGCCCGCCATGGTGGACCATGAGTTCGCCAACATCTGGGCCCAGGTCGAGGAAGAGCTGAAGCGCGAAGGCAAGACCGCCGCCGACGAAGGCAAGACCGAAGACGAACTGAAGGCCGAATACCGCAAGATCGCCGAACGCCGCGTCCGTCTGGGCCTGGTGCTGGGCAAGCTGGGCGAGCAGAACGGCATCACCGTTGCCGGTGACGAAGTGCAGCGCGCCATCATGGCCCGCGCCCGCCAGTTCCCCGGCCAGGAGCAGCAGGTGTTCCAGTTCTACGCCAACAATCCGCAGGCCCAGGCCGAGATCCGCGCGCCCTTGTTCGAGGACAAGGTTGTGGACTTCATCGCCGAACTGGCCACGGTCAATGAGCGCAAGGTGGACAAGGAAACCCTGTTTGCCGATCCCGAGGACGAGCCCACAAAGGCCTAAGTCGGCCTGCCGCTCGCAAGGCGTGCGGCGTTCGTTGGCTTTCGCAGGTCCACTGGACCTGCTCACCTGCGTTTCGCAGGCCGCCACTCACCCTCGCAATTCGCCAAAGCAACGCTATATTAAGCGTGGCCGGAGGACTTTCCGGCTACTGTTCGCCGTCGAATCGCAAAGGCCCGCCATGTCCAACCCCACCGAATTCTACAACAACACCCTGGTCCCGATGGTGGTCGAGCAGACCGCCCGCGGCGAGCGCGCCTTCGACATCTATTCGCGCCTGCTCAAGGAACGGCTGATCTTCGTCACCGGACCGATCGAGGATTACGGCGCCAGCCTGATGACCGCCCAGCTCCTGTTTCTTGAGGCCGAAAACCCCAAGAAGGAAATCCAGATGTACATCAACTCGCCGGGCGGGTTGGTGACGGCGGGCATGGCGATCTACGACACCATGCAATATATCCGCCCCGCAATTCATACCTATTGCATCGGCCAGGCCGCCTCGATGGGCAGCCTGCTGCTGTGTTCCGGCGTGAAGGGCCAGCGTTACGCCCTGCCCAATGCCCGGGTGATGGTGCACCAGCCTTCGGCGTCCTTTTACGGCCAGGCGGCG
>JBBSKJ010000227.1:0-4424 GCA_038256475.1 Micropepsales bacterium
CAATCGCCGGTCAAATGCAGGCGAACTGGGGCAGCAGCTCGACTAGTTGCTGGCCGATGTCGTCGTCAGATACGAGCGCGGATTGACCGGCGTCGTGTTGGAACGAATCTCGAAATGTAGCTGCGGGCTGGTGACGTCGCCGGTCTGGCCGGAATAGCCGATGGTCTGGCCGCGGGCGACAAAGTCACCCTTGCTAACTAGCAGGCGCTCGGCATGGGCATAGGCGGTGGTGTAACCGCCCGAATGCTTCAGCAGCACCAGATTGCCATAACCTTTCAGTTCGCCGCCGGCATAGGTGACGGTGCCGGACGCCGAAGCGTGGATCGGTGCGCCCATGGGGGTCGCGATATTGATGCCGTCATTCTTGCCGCCGCTGGCGGTGGCGCCGAAATCGGAAACCACGCGGCCGCTGACCGGCCAGGCGAAAGCCGGGGCGCCGCCGACCGGCGCCAGCGGCTGGGAGGTCACGGGCGTGTAGGGCGTCACATTCTTGGTGACATAATTGGGTGCGGGGCGCGGCGTCGGCTTCGCATACTTGTCCTGATAGACATAGGTCTTGGCCGAGTTGCTGCTCTTGGCCGCAACCGCGCGCGGCTTGCCCATGCGGGTGTTGGCGTCCCAGGTGAAATAGGTTTCGGGTGTCGTGGCGCAGCCCGCCAACAGTGGCGCGGCGAGCGCGGCAAACGCGACAAGAATGGCTTTGCGAAAACGACCCATCGGATTGTGCCTTCTGCACTGTCTCGAAACGGATCATGGCCACGAAAAGTTGAGAAGGATTTAACCCGCAGCTTCGTTTCTGTAGGTGCGCCGGCCTTCGGAACCACACTGGCTGGTGGGGACAAGGCGAAAGTTAACGCTTCCCTACCGGCCCATGCGCGCGCGCAGCGTTTCCAGCACCGACACTTCCGTCAGGTTGAGATGCAGCGGTGTCACCGCGATCTTGCCGGCATAGACCGCGCCCAGATCGGTGTTTTCGGGCGGCGTGGCGCGGCGGCGGCGCAGGCCGACCCAGTAATAGGCGCGTTGGCGCGCATCAAGGCGTTCTTCGATCTCGGTGGATTGCAGATCGTATTTGCCCTGCGGCACCACCATGGTGCCCTTGACGTCAGCGGCGGGACAGGCCGGAAAGTTCACATTCATCAGCGTGCCCGCCGGCCAGCCGGCTTCGACAAGACGGCGCACCACATCAGCGCCATGGGCCTCGCCCGCCGACCAGTCGATCTCCAGCCGCGAAGACTCGTCATAGGCTTGCGACAGCGCGATCGAGGGAATGCCCAGGGCGCAGCCCTCCATCGCCCCGGCAATGGTGCCCGAATAGGTGACGTCATCGGCCATGTTGGAGCCCCAATTGACCCCGGAGATGATCAGCGCCGGCATCTCGTCCTTCAGCAGATGCAGGCAGCCCATCATCACGCAATCGGTGGGCGTGCCGCTGACGGCATAATGGCGCTCGTCCATCTTGCGCATGCGCAAGGGCGCGCTGAGCGTGAGGGAGTGGGACGCGCCGGACTGTTCGTTCTCGGGCGCCACCACCCAGACGTCATCGCAAATGGCGCGGGCGATGTTTTCGGCGACCGTCAGGCCCGGGGAATGGATGCCGTCGTCATTGGTGACAAGGATGCGCATAAGTTATTTGTACTCGCTCAAAAACGATCCCAATTTGTCATGGCCCACCGGAGTGTGGGCCATCCAGGTGGGTCCGCAACCAACCTGAAAAGGAAACGCAGACCTCATCTGGGTGGCCCGCATTCGCGGGCCATGACAGTTATTGATTGATCTGGCCTCAGAGCTTCTCAATGACATTCTTGCCGCCCATATAAGGCTGCAGCGCGGCGGGAATGGCGACACTGCCATCGGGCTGCTGATAATTTTCCAGAATGGCGACCAGGGTGCGGCCCACCGCCAGGCCGGAGCCGTTCAGGGTATGGACGGGGCCTTTGACCTTGCCTTCAGCGCCCTTGAAGCGCGTGTTCATGCGCCGGGCCTGGAAGTCGCCACAATTGGAGCAGGAGGAAATCTCGCGATAGGCATTCTGGCCCGGCAGCCAGACTTCGATGTCATAGGTCTTGGTCGCGCCAAAACCCATGTCGCCGGTGCACAGCGTCACCACGCGATGGGCAAGATCGAGCTGCTTCAGGATTTCCTGCGCCGCATCGGTCATGCGCTCATGCTCGGCGCTCGACTGATCCGGCGTGGTGATGGAGACCAGTTCCACTTTCGAGAATTGATGCATCCGGATCATGCCCCGCGTGTCCTTTCCCGCCGCGCCGGCTTCGGCGCGGAAGCAGGGCGTGAAGGCAGTGAAGCGCAGCGGCAGCTCGGCTTCGGCGAGAATTTCGTCGGCGACATAATTGGTCAACGAAACCTCGGCCGTGGGAATAAGGCCCAATCGCGGCTCTGTTGTCGTAAAGAACAAGTCATCCGCAAACTTGGGAAGCTGATTGGTGCCAAACAGAGCAGCATCCTGCACCAGCACTGGCGGGGCCATTTCCGTGTAGCCAAACTTCTGGGTATGGGTATCAAGCATGAAAGCGCCCAGTGCCCGTTCCAGTCGCGCCAAGTCGCCCTTGAGATAAACGAACCGCGAGCCCGACACCTTGGCGGCGCGTTCGAAATCCATCTGGCCCAGCGCCTCGCCGATTTCGAAATGCTGTTTGGGCGCGTTGATGCCGGGGGGCTTGCCATATGCCCGCGCGGCGACCGGCTCGTTGGCGCTTTCATCAGCGCCATCGGGCACGTCGTCGGCCGGAATGTTCGGGATCACGGCCAGCGCCTGCTTCAGCGCCTCTTCCATCTCGCGCTGTGTGGCTTCGCCCTGCTGGATGGACTCTTTCAGCCCCGCCACTTCCGCCATCAGGCTGGCGGCCTGGGCTTCGTCTTTCTTGGCCTTGGCCTGGCCGATCAGCTTGGAGGCCTCGTTGCGCCGCGCCTGATCGGCCTGCAGCTTGCCCAGCAGGTCGCGCAGCGCCTTGTCCTGCGCCAGCAAACCGTCGGCAATGGCCTGCGCCTCCGCCATGCCCCGGCGGCTCAGGCCTTTCACAAAGGCGCTGGAATCGTCGCGGATAGCCTTGATGTCATGCATGGGAATCTCTCTCCCACAGGCTCATGCCATGGCCTCCTGCACCCGTCAAAGGCGGTCGGAATGCCCGGTTTGCGGGCCCGATTTTCCTAATGCTTCCCTAACAAGGCCCGGACAATTGCGACCGCCTGGGAAACCACGCCGCAACCCGCAAGGGGGTAACATTTCCGCTCATTGTGGGGGATACCGGGTGAACCGGAAGTCAGGACATCAGATTTTCGCGCGGCTACGGTCCGCGCTGGACGCACTGGATGCCCGACTGTCGCGGCTGGGCCGCTACGGCTCTACCGCCGCCCTGACCGCGATGGCCATGTGTGCCGCGGTGCCGCTGCAAATGGTGGTGCGCACCCTGGAAGGCCTTCCGGTCGAGCCCATCGTCATTTTCAACCTCCTGCTGATCATCGCCATTATCGGAGGCCCGATCATTTTCTATGCGCGCGATGTCATCACCCAGCTCCAGCAAAGCCAGGCGAGGCTTGATGAGATGTCCCGCCGCCTCGCCATCTCGGCGGATCAAGCCAGGCAGGCCAACAAGGCCAAGTCCGCCTTCCTGGCCAATATGAGCCATGAACTGCGCACGCCGCTCAACGCCATCATGGGCTTTTCCGAAGTGATGAAGGAACAGCATCTGGGGCCGGTGAACAATCCGCGCTATCTGGGCTATGCCGCCGACATCCATTCCAGCGGACGGTACCTGCTGGGCATCATCAACGACATTCTGGACCTGTCGAAGATCGAGGCCGGGAAGATGTCGGTGGAAAATGCCGAGCAATTTCCCCTGCGCCACTCGCTGGAAGGATCGCTCGCCATGGTGTCCGACCTGGGCGAGAAGTATGGCGTGCATGTGATCGGCGACATGCCGCCCGACCATGTGCAGCTGGTGGCGGTAGACCGCATGATCCGCCAGATCATGATCAACCTCCTGGGCAACGCCATCAAGTTCACCCCCGTCGGCGGCAGCGTGCGGGTCAGCGGCGCCGCGCTGGATTGCGGCGGCTATGCGGTGACGGTGCAGGATTCGGGCATCGGGATGACGGACGCCGAAATCGTCCAGGCGATGACACCGTTCGGACAGGTCGAGAACAAGATGACCGCCACCCACAACGGCACCGGCCTGGGTCTGCCGCTGGCCAAGGCGATGCTGGAACTGCATGACGGCACGCTCGCCATCTCCAGCATGCCGGGGCGGGGCACCCGCATTGTGCTGAACTTCCCCGCCAGCCGTATTCGCAGTGGCCGCAGCGCGCCGGCAGCCTAGGCCGGAGTCAAATCCTTGGCGGCGCGCTAAGCAACTTCCTTGGCGCGGGTGCGCTCGATCAAAACCACGCAGTCGATCGAAACTTCG
>JBBSKJ010000228.1:0-4395 GCA_038256475.1 Micropepsales bacterium
ATATTGGGCATGGCCTGGTCGGTGATCACCAGATCGAATTTTTGCCCGGCCAGCGCATCTTTGCCATTATAGGCTTCCACCACGGTGTGGCCCAGGTCTTCCAGCATGGCGGTGGTGTTGAACAGCACCAGCGCATCGTCATCCACCGCCAACACGGTAAGGGCGCGGGGGCCCGTGGCTTCAGCCTGGGCCTCGCCGCCCGCATCGGCGGCTGCGAGATATTCGGAAAGCGGCAGCCAGATTTCAGCAGTGGTGCCGACGCCCTTTTCGCTTTTGATAGCCAGGCGGCCGCCGCTCTGCGCCGCCATGCCATGGACCATGGCCAAGCCCAAGCCTGTGCCCTTGCCGACACCCTTGGTGGTGAAGAACGGTTCGGCGGCGCGGGCAAGGGTGTCTTCATCCATGCCTTCGCCTGCATCCTTCACCCATAGCCGCACATAGGTGCCGCCGGTCAGGGCGCGGTCGCCGGAAATGGATTCGCGGGATGCGCCGATGTGGATGGTGCCGCCATCGGGCATGGCGTCGCGGGCATTGACGGCGAGGTTGAGCAAGGCGAGTTCAAGCTGGTTCTCGTCAGCCTGGACATGGGGCAGACCCGGCGGGAAATCCAGCGCCAGCTCTACCGCTGGTCCCAGTGAGCGTCGCAGCAGTTCACCCATGTTGGTGACCAGCTGTGCGACATTCAGCGCCTGGGGGTTGAGGGGCTGGCGGCGGGCGAAGGCCAACATGCGCTGGGTGAGGCCCGCGCCGCGCTGGGCGCCCTGAAAGGCATTGTCGAGCAGCCGGGCGATGTGCGGATCGGTGATGCCGCGCTTCTTGGCCATTTCCAGGCTGCCCATGATGGCCATCAACAGATTGTTGAAGTCGTGCGCCACGCCGCCGGTAAGCTGGCCGACCGCATCCATCTTCTGGGACTGGAACAGGGCTTCGCGGGCTTCTTCCAGCTGCGCTTGTGCGAGCTGGCGTTCGGTGATGTCGCGGGTGATCTTGGCAAAGCCCAGCAGTTCGCCCTGTTCGCTGCGGATGGTATCGATCACCACATGGGCGAGGAAGGTGGTGCCGTCCTTGCGGACGCGATGGCCCTCCTGTTCGTAGCGGCCCTCACGGGCGGCGGTGGCGAGCGCCCTTTGCGGCAGGCCCGCGGCGCGGTCCTTGTCGGTGTAAAAGCGGGCGAAGTTCTGCCCGACAATGTCACTGGCGCTATAGCCCTTGATGCGCTCGGCGCCCATGTTCCAGCTGGCGACATTGCCTTCGGGATCGAGCATGTAGATGGCATAGTCGGTGACGCTCTGCACCAGGAGGCGGAACTGCTCCTGGCTGCGCACCAGGTCGGCTTTGGCCGCTTTGCGTTCGGTGAGATCGCGGGTGATTTTTGCGAAGCCGATCAGTGCGCCGTTTGGCCCGCGTACCGGATCGATCACCACATGGGCCCAGAAGCGCGTGCCGTCCTTGCGCATTCGCCAGCCTTCGCTTTCGAACTTGCCCTCGTCCTGCGCTATGGCCAGCGCGCGGGCGGGCAAGTTCACGGCGCGATCTTCCTCGGTGTAGAAGCGGGAGAAATGCTGGCCGACAATCTCTTCGGCCTCATAGCCCTTGAAGCGGCGGGCGCCGGGATTCCAGCTGGTGACAATGCCGGTGGCGTCCAGCATGTAGATGGCATAGTCGTGGATCGCCTCGACCAGGAGTTGGTAGCGGCCTTCGACGCTCTGCGCTGCCTGGAAGCGGTCCGCCTTATCCAATAATGTCCCCATTGGGCTAAAACGCCTGAGAATTCAAATAGTTCCGGGGAAGCGGTCTGAGCACTTTATACAGCGAGGCGGTAAAAGCGGGCGGCATTGGCCCAGAACAGACCGTCGCGCTGGGCCGGTGAGAGATCGTCCACCATGCGGGCGATGTTGCGCACCAGATCACCATACGGGATGCGCAGCCCCGCCACCGGGAAATTGCTGGCGAACATGCAGCGGTCCACCCCGAAAATGGCAAGCGCGTCGCGCACGATGGCGCGGTTAGAGTCGTAATCCCAGGGGGCGTCCTTCAGCCCGAATTCCGAAATCTTCAGATGCATGTTGGGCGCGGCGGCAATTGTTTCCATTGCCGCACGCCAGGCGCGCAGGCCCTCAGCGCTGCGATCCCAGGGAAAGCCGGTGTGATTGAGCACCATGGGGATATTCGGGAATTGCCGGGCGACGGCGGCGGCTTCTTCCAGATGCCAGCAGGGCACGCGCAGATCATAGGAAAGGCTGTGATGTTCGAGACGTGCCAGGCCAGCCAGCCATTTGTCGTCGCGCATGGTGCCGGGGCCGCCCGCCGGCCTGTCCTTTGGCGAGGAGGTGGTGACGGGCTTGGAGCGGATGCCGCGCACCAGGGGGAACGCCGCCTGCTGCTGCAATATGTCTGCGGCATTGTCAGTGTGAAACCAGGCATGGGCGACGATCGCGTTGGGAAAGCCGTGGCGGGCATGGATGGCACAGATCCAGCGTGTCTCGCTGACCTGATCGCCGCGATTCCATTCGGCCTCGCAATGCACTGTCGCCAGCACATTGTGTCCGGCGCTGTCCTTCAGATAGTCGCCCGGCAGGTAGTTCTTCTTGATGGGCGAATAGTCGCCCAGGAAGAACTGGTCTTCCGGATGCGTGCCCAGCCAGGGATGGCGGTCCATCGACAGATCCCAGAGATGATGATGCGCATCGATCAGTGTGACCGCATCCGCTGCGGTGTTGATGGCGCCGCTGATGGTTTTCATGGCTTTGCGTCACCGTAATTGTCGATCAACCGGCTGGGCAGCAGATGCACCAGCAAGGCGGCCAGCGCCAGCGCGACGCCGAGGCTGATGATGGCAATGTCGGCCTGGCCGAAATTGGTGCGCATGGCACCGATGATCCAGGGCGAAACCAGGCCCGCAAGATTGCCCACCGAATTGATGGTGGCGATGCCGCTTGCGCTGGCCATGCCGGTCCAGATGCGATTGGGGAGGGCCCAGAACAGGGACGGGAAAGCCTGGGTGCAGATGGCGGCGAGGCACAGGCCCACCATGGCCGATACGGCCGCATTGCCCGAGAGCTGAAAGACGAAAAATCCGACGGCGCCGGTCATGAACATGGCGGTGAGATGCCAGCGCCGTTCGCGCTTTCGGTCGGCGGAAAAACCGAACAACACCACGCCGATCATGGCGCACAGGCTGGGCAAGGCCGAGAGCAGGCCGATATGCATCGGATTTGCAACGCCAAGGTCGGAGATGAAAGTGGGCAGCCAGAAGGAGAGGCCATAGGCGGCATAGTTCAGAAGGAAATAGATCAGCATCATGGTCCATAGCGCCGGCGTGGCGAGGAAGGAGGCCAGCGTCACCGGTGGCTTGCTGCTGTTTTCCGCTTGCAGCTGGCCGCGGGCAAAGGCTTTTTCTTCACTGCTGAGCCAGGAAACGCTTTCGATCTTTTCTGGCAGAAGAAGCAGGATCAGGACGCCGACGACCACCGAGGGAATGGCTTCCAGCACCAGCAGCCATTTCCAGCCCGCGATCTCCCACATGCCGGAGAAGTTGGAGAGGATGAAGCCCGCCAGCGGACCGCCCACCAGGCCGGAGCCAGCCAGCGCCAGATAGAAGATGCCGAACACCCGTCCCAGCCGATGGGAGGGAAACCAGGTGGAGAGATAATAGACTGCGCCCGGAATGAAGCCGGCTTCAGCGGCGCCCAGGAGGAAGCGCATGATGTAGAATTGGGTGGGGGTTTCGACCAGCGCGGTCAGGCCGGAAATGATGCCCCAGCTGATCATGATGCGGCTGATCCAGCGCCGCCCGCCCACTTTATACAAGACGATGTTGGAGGGGACTTCGAACAGGAAATAGCCCAGGAAGAACAGCCCGGCGCCCAGCCCGAAGACTGCGTCGGAAAAGGCCAGTTGTTCGCCCATCTGGGCGCGGGCGAAGCTGATGTTGACACGGTCAATATAGGCGAACAGCCAGCCCGCCATCAGCAGCGGCATGATGCGCCAGCTTGCTGCGGCGTAGATCCGCGCTTCGCCTCTCACTGTCGTCCCCCCCGCCTTTTCGCGCGCTTGGCCGCTATTTTCGCTGGCCTGCACCCACTCTGGCATGAATGGGCAGCTTTTTGGGAGCCATGCGGAAGGTTCCCGAATAGCAATGTTTTAACCGTGGTCAACTAAGTTGCCTACAAATGGTGCAACCCCGTCTCAATTTTCGCGGCGTCTCCGTTCTCCTGGTGGACCGGAGCCATTACTGCCGCAGCCTGATCGCCCAGATGCTTCGCGCATTCGGGGTGCAGAATGTCATTTCGTGCGAAAGCGGCGCGGAGGCCCAGGACCAGCTCAAGACCAACGCCGTCGAACTGTGCGTGATCGAAGCCGATCTTCCGGACATGACCGGCGCCCAGCTGATCA
>JBBSKJ010000229.1:0-4386 GCA_038256475.1 Micropepsales bacterium
ATGGCACGCCGACACGGGCGAACAGCAGGCGCAGATAGTCTTAGATCTCGGTGACGGTGACGACCTTGGAGCGCGGGTTCTGGCAGGTGGTTTTCTGCTCGATGGCGATGGCCGGCGACAGGCCCTCGATATGATCCACATCGGGCTTTTGCATCAGTTCCAGGAACTGGCGGGCATAAGCCGACAGGCTCTCGACATAGCGGCGTTGGCCTTCGGCATAGATGGTGTCGAACGCCAGGCTGGATTTTCCCGAGCCCGACAGGCCGGTCAGGACGGTCAAGGTGTCGCGGGGAATCTCGACGTCGATATTCTTGAGATTGTGTTCGCGGGCGCCGCGGATGGAGATATTTTTGAGCATCAGTTCGGTTTTCTGCCAAGGCTGGAGAGGTAACGTTCAGAAGCGTCAGCCGGCACCGCGCCCAGTTCGGCCAGCATGTTCAGGGCGCGCGCGGCCAGGTCCGCCGAGCGGTAGCAATGATGGGCGATCAGGGCGAGATGCTTCCACTGATCAGCGCGCATGTTTCCCGCCTGGGTAAAATCGCGCACATAAACCATGTCGGCTTCCAGCAACTGCCGCAGGCCCCGGTTGGGCTGGCCGCCCACCACGGTGGGCGCGAGCGGCCAAACTTTCACGTCCGCAAAACAATGGGGCAGGAAGCCGAGTTCCCGCAGCGCCAGGTCCATATCGCCCAGCGTGGGCTGGTCTTTGTAAAGGGGAACGAAGGAAACTTCGGTCTGGATCGCAACTGTATCGGCGAGCTTGCGCTTGCCGTGGGTCAGCACTTCGCGCTCGCAGCCCTGGATGTCCATTTTGAGGAAATCCATGTTGGCGATCTCGGCGATGTCATCCAGACGGCGGGTTTTGACGGGAATGGTGCTTTTCACTTCGCCCCATATAGGAAACAGATTGAAAAGCGCCAGTTGCGCGGGATCGGGAACCAGCAGACTGGTCATGCCTTCGAGGCCGCAGATATTCAGGGTGCGGGAAGTCCCATCGCCCAGCGCATAGGGCAGATAGCGTTCGCGCGGGCCGGCCATGGCTTGCAACCGCGTCAGGGCATCGGCCTGGGGCTCGAATCCCACCACGTCACACAGGCCGGCCGCCAGCATCTCCTTGTACGGAGGGGCGCCGTCGATGGGGTTGGCGCCCACATCCACGATCGCCGTGGGCCGGCTGGGCGCCAGAATCTGTGTCAGGAAATCCATGGGCGAGTCATAACCGGTTCCGGGCCTGAAAACAAAAGGAGAACAGTCATCAGGAAATCATCATTGTTCATTTGCAAAAGACCCGCAAAGCGTCTTACTAACTACAAGTGGTTGAGATCACGGATCGATCAGCCCAAACGACTTTTTATTCTCGCGAAAAGCGAATTGTTTCAGAGGGATGTCATGACGAATTTCCGCAAGATGATGATCGCGGCCGCTGCGACGGCCATGATGGTGTCGTATGCCCAGGCGGCAGAGGTTTCTTCCCTGGCGGCGGGCAAGCCCGCTGGCGTCAAGCAAGCCCAGGGTAGCCCCAACCCGCTGATCGCGTTGGGCGTCGGTGCCGTCGTGGCGGGCGGCCTGGCCATCGCGCTGGTATCTGACGACAGCAAGGGCGAGTGCGGCGCGGCCTGCGCTCCACCTGCCGCCACCACGACCGGCACCAACCCCTGATCAGTTAAGTCCCATCTCCCGCAGCAGCCACAGGCCGGCGGGCGGGCGGAAGTGGACCAGATCGACATAGCTGGCGCTGCGGCCATCCCGCAGCGCCTCTGTCGTCAAACTGTTCGCATCCAGAAAATCGAACAGCGCGGCCTTTGAAGGGCAGTGGGCATTGTGACGCGCCACCGCGTCCCGCACCGTCTGCTTGAAGGCCTCCAGGCCCATCGCGTCGCCTTGGCGATATCGGGCCTGAATCGCCGCATGATCCGGCGGGAAGAACAGAATCAGCCGCGCTCTGGCATCACAGGCGTGGGTCAGCAGGGTGGAAAGCTCCCGCGCCGGACCGGGGCCCATCGTCAAGGTGCGCGCCCGCCGATAGGTCAGGTCGCGCTGCATGACGCTTTGCGTCATATGGCTGTAAGCGTTGAAGATGTCGGGTCGGTCGGCTGCGCTCTGGCCCGGGCTCAGCCGCGCCAGGGCATAGGCGCTGAGCGCATTCATGCCCAGTGCGCCGCCGCTCAAAAAGCGGGTGGTGAAAAGCCATAACCCGCGGCGCGGCGTCGGCGTCCCTTCGGGCGTCACCGCCAGCCGCGTCTCATCGAAACTGGGCAGGGCTTCGCCGGGGCCACCGTTGCCGGTGAAGGCATCCAGCGACACCACAACCTGTTTGACGAAAGGCTGGGCCAGCGCATCCTGCGCAAAACGCCGCGCTTCATAGGGCGTCATGCTGGAGGCGCCATAGTTGAAGCTTTTCAGCTGGAGCGCGGGATCGATCAGCACGGGATCGAAGCCGTCGCGCACCCGGCTGGAGCCGACGAACACCAGTTCGGGCCTGATCTGTGTCAGCCAGACGGGTTTGAGCGCCCGCTCGAAGCCGGACAGGGTCTGCACGCTGGCGCCCGCGCGATGGTGCAGGATGTAGGCGCCCGCCGCCCAGTTGAATCCCATCAGCGCGCCGATGCCCAGCGCCACCGTGCCCAGAAACCAGAAAGCGTAGCGGGTCTGTTTCATCAGAACTGGAAATAGATGAAGGGTTTGAGATTGGACAGGGCCAGCACCGCGATGATGCAGAGCAGGCCATAGGCGAAGGCCTGCAGCCGTGTCGGCCGCCAGGCGAAACGCTGCGCCGGTTTGACAGGCTCATTTTCATAGGGCGAGGGCAGGGCGGGATTGTGCCGCCACATGATCTCCATGCTGTTGGGCATGAACCAGACGATGATGAAAAGCAGCGCCAGGGTGACCGCCGCCAGCGGCGAGAAACTGACAACGGCGGAATCGCCCATGCCGATCAGCCCGCCTGCCACATTGCCGGCGCTGGTCAGGGTCTCGGCGCGGAACACAATCCAGGCGAGACTGGTGGCCGAAAAGGTCAGCAGCACCGACAGAGCGTGCAGCGGCATGCGCAACAGCGGCGGCGGCGTCATGCCCTTGGTGAGGTGGCGAAAAGCGTGGTTGATGGTGAGGTACAGGCCATGCAGCCCGCCCCACAGCATGAAGGTCCAGTTGGCGCCGTGCCACAGCCCGCCGAGCAGCATCGTGATCAGGATGTTAAGATAGCGCCGCGCCCGGCTGCCGCGATTTCCGCCCAGCGGGATGTAGAGATAGTCGCGCAAAAAGGCCGACAGCGAGATGTGCCAGCGCCGCCAGAATTCTATGATGCTGGCCGCTTTATAAGGTGACAGGAAATTGACCGGCAGGCGGATGCCCAGCATCACCGCCGAGCCCAGCGCCATGTCCGAATAGGCCGAGAAGTCGAAATAGATCTGGAAAGAGAAGAACAGCGTCCCCAGCCAGCTGTCGGTCAGGCCCAATGGGGTCCCGCGCCCTGCGGCATTGAAGATGGCGTCGGCAAAGGGCGCCAGATTGTCGGCAATCAGGGTTTTCTTGGCCAGCCCGATGGTGAACAGGGTTATGCCGGCGGCCAGGTCGATGGCGCGCGATGAACGCAGGGCGTGAAATTGCGGGATCAGATCATTATGGCGCACGATCGGCCCGGCGATCAGATGCGGGAAATAGGCAACGAACAGCGCGTAATCCAGCAGCGAATAGCGGCGCGTCTTGCCGCTGTCGGCGTCGATCAGATAGCTGATCTGCTCGAAGGTGAAGAAAGAAATGGCCAGCGGCAGGAAGAATTCAGAAACCGGCAGGCCGATATTCAACAGGTCATTCGCCGTCGTGACGAACAGCGTCTGATATTTGAAGACGGCGATCAGGCCCAGATTGAAAATGAGCCCGCCGATCAGGAACAGCCGGCGGTCGGCATGGCGCGCACGGCGCAGCTCAATCTCGCGCCCCAGCATGTAGTTGATCAGGGTCGAGCCCATCAGCAGCAGGAGGAAATCGGCCCGCCACCAGGCATAGAAGGCGTAGGAGGCCAGCAGCAGGAACACCCGGCGCCCCGTCAGGGTGCGGTTTTCCAGCAGCCAGTAACCCAGCACGGCCGCGGCCAGGAAGATGAAATAAGGATAGGAATTAAAGGGCATGAACCCGCTCGCCACCGCCGTTCGCTTTATCGGGGAATGGCGGCCAAAGCGCTATTGGAACAAAAAGAGAACAATGCTAATGCTTGCCTGTCCACAGGCGCAAGAACGCCGTTTGTGGCGCGGGCAGGCGCGGGCGTCTAACGTCCCGGCAACGTAACGGAGACGAGCATGGCGGGTAGTGTCAACAAGGTGATTTTGGTCGGCAATCTGGGCAAGGACCCGGAAGTGCGCCGCATGACGTCGGGCGAGCCGGTGG
>JBBSKJ010000230.1:0-4368 GCA_038256475.1 Micropepsales bacterium
ATGCGCGATGGCTTGACGTCGATCCGCGCGGCAAGCGCCAATGCCCGTTCTTCGAACAAAGCGCGCCCCTCGCGCTTCAGGAAATCCAGCACCCGGCGCGGCGCATGCGCCTCGCGCCCGCGCACCCAGATGATGCCATCCGCGCGCCACACCGGTGCGGGCCCCTTGGCGCTGGCGCGAATTTCATGCGGCACGCCGCGAAAGGGAATGGTCGCGCCGGCCACGAACGCCACAGGTCCGGGCACCTTGGCAAGCTGGCCGGAGATCCATGCGGTTTCGCCGCGCGCGAAATCCAGCGCCACCGCCAGGCCGCGGCGCGACGGCGCCGTGATGCTGACTTCGCCGGTGCCGGGATGCACCTTGACGATCATGCGCCGGGCGCGCGGATTAAGCCGGACTTTCACTTCCAGCATCTGTCCGTCGATCTTGAGAAGCTCGCGGCGGGCCAGTTCAGATTTGGACTTGAAAAACACCGGATATGCCTCGCGCGCTGATGTGTGATATGTAGCCCGGATCGCGCGTACACCGGAAGAATTATTCACGTCATGATTCGTGATGAGCAGGTTGCAGGATTTGTAGGCATCGTGGCGCTGGCGCTCCTGCTGGGCGCGTTGGGCTTTCAGTATTTCGCCCACTTGCCGCCTTGCGAGATGTGTCATTGGCAGCGCTGGCCGCATATCGCCGCCGCCACCATCGGTTTGCTGGGAACAACCGTATGGAAATGGGACAGCCGGATCTTCAGCGCCGGCGTGATCGCAGCGACGGCGGGGATTGGGCTTGTTCTCACCGCGCCGCCGCTCTGGCCTTACATCGCCCTTGTGGCGGCCGGCTTGGCGGTTCTGGCTTTTGCGCAAAGAGGCATGCGCGGTATCGCATGGACCGTCATCATGCTGGTCGCGGTGTCGGGCCTGATCGGCGCCTATCAGACCGGCATGCAGGTCGGCCTGCTGCCCGGACCCGATGCCTGTGTTGTGGCCAAGCCCTATGTCATGGGCAGCGGCGCGCCCGATCCGGAAATCAGCTGCAACACGGTGACCTGGAGCCTGTTTGGCCTGTCGCTGGCGGCCCTGAATGCGATTTTCTCGCTGGGCGCTGCCGCGATCGGCGCCGTCCTGCTGTTGAAGAAGCGCGCATGACCCGCAAACCCAAGCCCCCTTCTCCGGGTTCCGCCGCCGACATCGCATCCATGATCCGGGTGGACCATGCCGGGGAATATGGCGCGGTGCGCATCTATGAAGGCCAGCTGGCGGTGCTGCGCGGCCGCAAGGGCGCCGAGCGCAGCGTCGCGGCCATCGAACATATGGCCGAGCAGGAACAGCGCCATCTGAAGGCCTTCGACACGCTGATCAACGAGCGCAAGGTGCGGCCCACCGCGCTGGAGCCGGTGTGGCGCGTCGCCGGGTTCGCGCTGGGCGCGGCCAGCGCCGCGATGGGCGAGAAGGCCGCCTTTGCCTGTACCGCTGCGGTCGAGGAAGTGATCGACGAGCATTACGCCGCCCAGATCGCGGCGCTGGAAGGCGGCAAGGACCCGGCGCTGAAAGAGAAGATCGAGGATTTCCGCGCCGATGAAGCCGCCCACCGCGACACCGCGCTGGCGGAAGGGGCCGAGCAGGCGCCGGGCTACAAGCTGCTGAGCGAGACCATCAAGGCCGGCTGCCGGATTGCGATCAAACTCTCGGAACGCATCTAGCTGTCATTCCCGGCCGAGCGATGCCTTTGCATCGCGAGGGGAAGGGAATCCAGACACGGCGGCACTGAGTACTTTGAGAGATGGATTCCCTTCCCCTCGCATCGCTGCGCGATGCTCGGCCGGGAATGACACCTGATTACGGCTCCAGCACCGAATCCCAATAGAGATAGTCCGTCCATGACTCATGCAGATAGTTGGGCGGGAACCGGCGCCCATGTTCGCGCAGTTCGATCACCGTGGGCTGATGCGGCCGAATGCGCGGATGCATCCGGGCCTGGCTCGGCATGCGCCCGCCCTTGGTAAGATTGCAGGGGCTGCAAGCCGTGACGACATTTTCCCAGGTGGTGCGGCCGCCTTTGCTGCGCGGGACCACATGGTCAAAAGTGAGATCCTTGGGATCGCCGCAATATTGGCATTCGAACTGATCGCGCAGGAAGACATTGAATCGCGTGAAGGCGGGACGCCGCGCGGGGCGGATATAGGTCTTGAGCGACACCACCGAGGGCAGCTTCATTTCGAAGCGGGCGGAGTGCACCACCCGGTCATATTCCTCAAGGATGGTGACGCGCTCCAGAAACACCGCCTTGATGGTGTCCTGCCAGGACCAGAGCGAAAGGGGATAATAGCTCAGGGGCCGGTGGTCAGCATTGAGCACCAGCGCCGGACAATTGCCGGAGGTAACCGCAGCGGCTAACACGGAAGAAATCCCCTGAAGGCAATTCTCCTTTGCCCCAGCTTAGGGCCAAGCGCTTGAACTCCTCAAGAGGCTAGACGATTTGCTATGACGGTTTGCAGACACAGCGTGTCTCGCCACCGGTTTTCAACAGGCCCGCAAAACCGAGATTGAGAAACTGACCTGCCATGGCAAGGCCGTCCGGGTCGATGCCATGGCCCATGCCGCGCGCCAGATGCCATTGCACCAGGGCACCCGACAGGCCCAGCTGAGTGGCAGCCATGAACAGCGCCTGGGGCGGGATCACCTGGTCGCTATCGCCATGGGTCAGGAGAATGGGGGGATAGGGGGCGGCGCTTTGCGGCGGCGGCGCCGGCAGCATGCCGGAAAAGCCCACGATCGCGGCCGGTTTGACCTTGCGCCTCAGGCCCACATGCAATGACAGCATGGTGCCCTGGGAGAATCCCGCCAGCGCCAGATTCTCCGGTGGGATGCCAAGCCGCGCCAGTTCAGCATCGAGATATTCTTCCAGCACCGGCCCGGCGATCTCCACCCCCTTCTGCATCTCATGTGGATCGATGCGGGAAATCGGAAACCACTGGAACCCGGGGGCGCCGGGAACGCGCGTCGGCGCATTGGGCGCGGCAAAGGCCACGGTCGGCAGCAATCCCTGCCAATGCTGCGCCAGCCCGATCAGGTCATTGCCGTCGGCGCCATAGCCATGCACCAGCACCACCAGATGGGTGGCAGGTCCGCGTACGGGGGCCAGAGTCGGACCGGTCAGTGCCATATGATTTTCTATGGGTTAGATTCAGCCGCATGATTGTCACAAGGTTCGCACCCAGTCCAACCGGGCTTTTGCATCTGGGCCATGCCCTGGCCGCCATCATCGCCCATGAGAGCGGCGATGATTTCCTGCTGCGCATCGAGGATATCGACAAGGGCCGCAGCCGCGACAAGTTCATCGAGGCGATTTTCTTCGACCTGAAATGGCTGGGCCTGTCGTGGGACGAACCGTCCTTGCGCCAGTCCACCCGCATGGGCGCCTATGCCGAGGCGCTGGTGAACCTGAAAGCCCATGGCCTGGTCTATCCCTGTTTCTGCACCCGGGCCGAGATCGCGCAGGAAATCGCCCGCGCCGACGAGGCCCAGCATGGGCCGGAAGGTCCGCTCTATCCCGGAACCTGCCGAGCCCTGCCGCCAGAGGAGGGCCTGCGCCGGATGGGCGCGGGCGAAAGCTATGCCTTGCGGCTGGATGTCGCCAAGGCGGCGGCGCAGACGGGTGCACTGACCTTCAAGGAGCACGGCCACCTTCATCCGGTGGATCCGATGCGCTTTGGCGACATCGTGATCGCGCGCAAGGACATGCCGACCTCCTACCATCTCGCGGTGGTGGTGGATGACGCCTATCAGAAAATCTCGCTGGTGACCCGCGGCGAGGATCTGTTGTCCGCCGCCCATATCCAGCGCCTGCTGCAAGCCCTGCTCAAACTGCCCGAGCCGGCCTATGCCCATCATCCCCTGGTGCTGGACGAGACCGGCAAGAAATTCTCCAAGCGCGACGGCGCGGTGACGCTGAAGTCGCTAAGGGAAGCCGGCCTGACCCCCGCCGATATCCGCGCCCGGATCGGGATTTAGGCCTTATCTGGATATCAGCGCCGCGATTGTGCTAATCCCGCCTTATGTCCGAAGTCCTCGACCAGCTGTTCGCCACCATAGCCGCCCGCAAGGGCGGTGATGCCAGCCAGTCCTACACCGCAAAATTGCTGGCGGCAGGCGTGGAAAAATGCGCCGCCAAGTTCGGCGAGGAGGCCACCGAAACGGTGATCGCCGCCATCAGCCGCGACAAGGCCGAACTGGCCAAGGAATCCGCCGACGCGCTCTATCACCTGCTGGTGCTGTGGGCCGCCAGCGGCATCACGCCGGAAGACGTCTATGCGGTACTGAAGTCGCGTGAAGGAACGTCGGGACTGGCCGAGAAGGCCTCGCGTTCCAAGTAACAGGC
>JBBSKJ010000231.1:0-4368 GCA_038256475.1 Micropepsales bacterium
CATGGGGCTGGGATTTGAATCCTCGGCGGTGGCGGAGCCGGGGCTGCTCTCCAGCGAGAACCGGGCCTATGTGCAGCTGGTGCGCAACCTGGGGCGCGGGGTGATCCGCATTGGGGGCAATGTTTCCGATTACACGCGCTATGACGTGGGCGCGGCGGCGATGTCCGGCCACAAGGCGACGGTGCTGAATTATGAAAGCCTGCGCCGGTTTCGCGGTTTCCTGGATGCGGTCGGCTGGAAGCTGATCTGGGGGCTGAATCTGGGCACCGGCACGGTTGAGAACGCGGTGGCGCTGGCGCGCGACGTGGCCTCCCTGATGGGGGATCGGTTGATCGCCTTCCAGATCGGCAACGAGCCGGACCTGTTCATGCTGCAGGGCCATCGCGCCGCGCCTTATGGCTATGAACAATGGCTGGCGGAGTATCGCCGCTTCAAAGCGGCGATCCGCGCGGCGGTGCCGGGGGCGCGTTTCGCCGGACCCGATATCAGCGATGCGGGGGTTGCCTGGGTGGAAGCCTTTGCGCGTGACGAGGGCAGCGATGCGGTGATGCTGACGGCGCATCATTACATTGCGGGGGCGGACAATCCGGCCAGCAACCATGCGCTGCTGCTGCGCGACGAAACCCGTTTCCAGCAGAACAACCTGGCGAAATTCCAGGCCAGCGCGATGCGCGCGGGAATCCCCTGGCGGATGAGCGAGACCGCCACCCTGTATGGCGGCGGCAAGCCGGGGGTGAGCGACAGTTTCGCCTCCGCCTTGTGGGTGCTGGATTACCTGTTCGTATTGGCTAGGAGCGGCGCGGCGGGGGCGAATTTGCAGACCGGCATCAATCACCTGGGGCAGCTCAGTTCCTATTCGCCCATCACCGACGACCGCAAGGGGCGCTATGGCGCGGCGCCGGAATATTACGGGTTGCTGGCCTTTGCCCAGATCGCCGAGGGCGAGATGATCGCGGCGGATGTGAACAAGGGCAGCGTCAACCTGTCGGCCCATGCGGTGCGCCAGGAGGGCGGCGCGATCGGCGTCGCCGTTATCAACAAGGACATGACGCGCGACGCGGCGGTGAGCATTGCGGGGGCGCCGCAGGGCGAGGCGCAGGCGATGCGGCTGGCCGCGCCATCGGTTTCGGCCCTGCGCGGCGTCACGCTGGGGCGCGCGGGCGTCGGCAGTGATGGCCGCTGGGCGGGCTTGAGCGAAACGGTGACGATCCGCGGCGGGCAAGGGGTGCTGACCGTGCCCGCGGGCAGTGCGGCGCTAGTGACGTTTACGGTTTAGGAGTCGCCGGTCCGCCGGTGAAATTCTCTCGTGCAGATGCACGAGAGAATACGAGCATTTCCAGGAGATCGCATCTAGCCTCCGGGCCAAACAACCGCCCGTTGTCGGAGGCAAAGATGGGCCAGACCTGGAAAGAAATGACCAAACCGATGTCGCTGGAGGAATATGCCGACAGCCAGGTGCGGGACAATCTCGATCAGCCGATGGATTTGTCCGCGCTGGCGGAACCGCCGTGGGAAACCATCTATGCCACCGTCGACCCCAATAGGTCCCTGCGTGATGACATTCAGGGCAGGACGTCCGTCTACACGCAGCCCGCGATCGACGCTCTTCGCGCCAGTGCGGGCGAGATACCTGTAGAGAGGTATGAGACAGCAGGCTTTCTCGTTCCCCGGTCTGGCGGCGGTTACGACATGACGCCTCCCATTGAATCCAAGCCATTCAGCAGGCTTGGCCGGCATGGCATAACTGAATCCGATCATGTCCGGCTAACGCCGCCGCCCGGCGCGCAGTTCGGCGCGCATCGACATATTGCCGGCAAAAATGGTTTTGCCGATCATATCAATACAGGGCCCACACCGTATGGGGACTCGGGGTTATTGACAGGCGTTCAGCCCATCCCCATGGCCACCATTTTGCGGCGCTCGCAGGGGGCGGGCAGAGGAGAAGACCAGTTCGGCGTGCACGAGATTTTCAACGGCAGACTGCGTTTTCGCGCGCCGTACGGGACTTTGACGGACGAAGAACGGGATGCCATTCAAAAAAATCGGGACGAAGCGCAATCTAAATTGTATAAATAGACATGCGTTCAGGATTTCTGCCCTGGATATGTTTGCTATTGGCGCTGCCGGTACTGGCCGAGGCACAGCCGCGCCCGCTGCGCGTCAGCCAGTTGAATGCCGATCCAAAAAAGTATGACGAACAGGAAGTGGTGCTGCGAGCCTACTTCAAGACAGACATCGTCCATTATTCGATTTTCACGGAATCGCGGGCGCGAGATGAAGAGACTGAAAAACACTTTCGCGCATTCCCCAAGGGTAAAGCCGATCAGGAGGCCGCCTGGTGGAAGCAGTTCGAAAGCAACGGAAAATACTGTCTGAGGGTCCTGAACAGCAGCAAGCTATATAACAAGTTCGGGCGCGGTTATGCCGCGAACAGGCACACCGTATCGGTACGCGGATTCTTTATTGCTGATGCGGGAAAGAATATACTGGGTAATGGTTGCCAGGGCCACGATGCGGGGTTTCTGATAACCGAGGTTCTGCGCAAGGAAGACTAGCCCACCCGCTGGCACGGCGGTTGCGAGGGTCAGCGCAACACGACTTGAATGCATGTCCTTTTGTCTCAAACTGGATCAAGCGCGGCAGCGCCCCCTGCCGCGTAATCCCGCCCCGGGACGTTTTTCCCCGGCGGTGGCACATTATTGGAGGGCCTTATGAATCTTCGCGCGCTTCTGCTTTCGTCCGCCGTTCTGCTGGGCGGCACCCCGGTTTTTGCCGAAGACCTGGATTCCATGACCACCATCATCATGGACCTGAATGACAAGGATATCGACGTGGCTGACGGGCTCACCATTGGCGACCTGTCGGGCGGCGTCGGGACCAGCGCCGCCGACGAGGGCGGGCCGATTGTGATGCAGTTCGTGCAGCAGCCGACCTCCGGCGCCAGCACGGGCACCGCCGCCGGATCGCGCTTTGTCGCGCCGGTTGTCCGCCGCTAAGTCACGTCGCGATAATTTCTAGAAACGATAGCCGACAAAGCTCAGCGCCGTCGCATAGGTGTCGGTGATGCTGATCGGGCTGGCGGCGGCATCGCCCGCCAGATGGGTGACGCCGGCATTGACGCCCACGAACCAATGTTCGGTGAAGCTGTAGACCAGGTTGGCGCCGCCGCGCACCTGGTGCAGGCCGCCGCGCGCATTGAAGACCGGGAAGATCGAACCCGCGGCTTGCGCGGGGGTCACCCCGAAATAGGTCCGCTTGTATTTGTCGTCGGCAAAGCCCAGCCGGATGTTGGGGATCAGCAGCAGCTTGTCGGCGACCGGCAGGGCGGCGGAAACGCCGATGTCCGACAGGATGCCGTCATTCTGCTTGCCGGTATATTTTGTCACCGCGCCGCCGAACTCCAGGAACTGCCAGCGATAGGTGGCAAAGCCGCGAACCCCCAGCGAGAAGTCGATCTTGCCCAGGCCGCGCAACCGGTCGTCGCCGCCGCCAAAGATACCGCCGGTGCCGCTGTCTTCGCGGCCCGCATCGAAGGTCAGGCCCACGCCATAGCGCAAATTGTCATTGCGGATCTGGGCGGAGAGGCCGCTTTCGCCCAGCGTAATGGTGTCGCGCCAGTTGACGGTGACGAAGGGGAAGCCGGAAAAGCGGTAGCGGTCGCTGCCTTCAAAGGTCGGGCGCACCAGGGCCGCCCCGCCCACGCGCACGTCCCATTCGCGCCCTTCGGGCGGTGTGTCGCGGCGCGACAGGGCTTCCCATTCCTGGGTCTGGGAGGCGCCGCCGCCCTGAGCCCAGGCGGGGCCGATGGCAGGGAGGGGGGCGAGCAGGGCCGCGGCCATGGCGGCAAAAATCGGGAATTTTGCGGTCATTTCAGGACTCTAGCATGGACACTATGGGGATAAAACGGCCAAAGCGGGTTTCGGTTACCGGGCGAAGTTTCATTTTCCGCGAGCCCGCCCATGGACCAGCCGATACAGGACCGGTAGCACCAGCAGGGTCAGGATGGTGGATGAGATCACCCCCCCGATCACCACCGTTGCGAGCGGGCGCTGCACCTCCGCGCCGGCGCCGACATTGAAGGCCATGGGCACGAAGCCCAGGCTGGCGACCAGCGCGGTCATCAGCACCGGGCGCAGCCTGGCCAGTGAGCCCTGGCGAATGGCGTCTTCCAGCGGCAGGCCCTGTGCGGCGAGCGAGCGGATGAAGGTGAGCATCACCACGCCGTTCAGCACCGCCACCCCGGACAGGGCGATGAAACCCACCCCCGCCGAGATCGACAGCGGAAGTCCCCGCAGCAGCAGCGCGGCGACACCGCCCGTCAAAGCCAGCGGTACGCCGGAAAAGACGATGGCCGCATCCCTGGCGGAA
>JBBSKJ010000232.1:0-4303 GCA_038256475.1 Micropepsales bacterium
CGCGCCAGCGCCGAGACGATGCCCATGGTCACAGTCTGGCCGACGCCGAAGGGATCGCCCACCGCCAGCACCAGATCGCCCACCTGCACCCGGTCGGAATCGGCGAAGGGCACAACCGGCAGGCGCTCGCCCTTGGGATCGATCTTTAAAACCGCCAGGTCGGTGCGGGCATCGGACAGCAGCACGCGCGCCCGGAATTCGCGCTTGTCCGACAATGCCACCACAATGTCGGTGCCGCCTGCCACCACATGGTTGTTCGTGAGGATGATGCCGTCGGGACGCACGATCACGCCGGAGCCCAGGCTCTGGCGCACCCGCTGGCGCATTTCGGGCGTGGCGCCGAAGAATTGCGAGAAGAAGGGATCGTTGGCGAAAGGATTGGCCTGGACCTGGGTCACGGTGCGGGCATAGACGTTCACCACCGCCGGGATCACCCGCTTGACCACCGGGGCGAAGGTCAGTTGCACCTGCCCCATCGAGGACGGCACCGCGGCCGGCGTGGCCGGCAGCGCACGCGGCGTGGGCGCCTCCAGTTGCTGGCGCAAGGGCGGCGCGCTTTGGGTCAGCGCCGGAACAGCATAAATCGCCGCTGCCGCCAGGGCAGCAGCGCCCACCACGATCGAAATCCTCTTCATCACTCCCAGCCTTCGGACAGACTCAAACGCTCGCAATATCCTGCTCTATTAGTTCCCCGTCGCGCAGTTGCGATACTTCAATACCACCGCCAGCGCGTCGGATTCGTTGGAGACCTTGCAGGTCGCCATGACGGCGCGGGCAACCGTGCCCATCTCATCCTTCATGTTGCGTGCCTTGTAGGCCTCGTTGTCGACGCAATAGCCAACCTGGACGGCATCATTATGACGGGAGATATAAGCATCGAAGGCCGGCCCGCCAACCGCGTCCTCGGGCACCTGGGACGGGGGAACCCCCATGGCGTCGGCTTTCTGCACCAGGGTGAGGTCATTAACCGCCAGCAGCTTGGGCTGGGGCGGGGCTTCACAGCGGTCGGAGGGGCCACAGGCTGCAACCGCCAGAATCGGCAGCAATATCCAGTATTTTTTCATGGCAAAGACCTTTCGAAAGTTCCAAATCAAAGGTCAAAACGCGCGAGAACGAAAAAGGGCGGCATCGCTGCCGCCCTTGTCTCATTTTGCCTGCCGGCAAGAATCACTCTTCGGCCTGGGCTTCCACTTCCACAGGGCCCGAATCCTGGCCCTTGGCGCTCTCGTCGCGGTCGATGAACTCGATGATCGCCATCGGGGCATTGTCGCCATGGCGGAAGCCGGCCTTCAGCACGCGGGTGTAACCGCCCGGACGGCCCGAGTAACGCGGACCGATCACGTCGAACAGCTTGGTCACCTGGTCGGCGTCCTTGATCTGGGCCAGCGCCTGGCGGCGGGCATGCAGATCCTTGGCGCCGCGGCGCGACAGGGTCACCAGCTTTTCGATCACCGGGCGAAGATCCTTGGCCTTGGGCAGCGTGGTCTTGATCTGCTCGTGCTTGATCAGCGCGGCGGTCATGTTGCCCCACATCGCCTTGCGGTGCGAGGCGGTGCGGTTGAACTTGCGGCCTTGATTGCCATGACGCATGGGAGTGACTTTCTAAAAAATCAGTATTGGTCTTCGTAACGCTTGGCGAGGTCTTCGATATTCTCCGGCGGCCAGCCCGGCACTTCCATGCCCAGATGCAGACCCATTTCCGCGAGAACAGCCTTGATCTCGTTCAGCGACTTGCGGCCGAAGTTCGGGGTGCGGAGCATTTCCGCTTCCGTCTTCTGGATCAGGTCGCCGATGTACACGATATTGTCGTTCTTCAGGCAGTTGGCCGAACGCACGCTGAGTTCCAGCTCGTCTACCTTCTTGAGCAGCACCGGATTGAAGGCCAGGTCGGGCTTGGCTTCTTCGGCGGCACGTTCGCGCGGCTCTTCGAAATTGATGAAGACCTGGAGCTGGTCTTGCAGGATGCGCGCGGCATAGGCCACCGCATTGTCCGGCGTGACGGCGCCATTGGTTTCGACCGTGAGGGTCAACTTGTCATAGTCGAGAATCTGGCCTTCGCGGGTGTTCTCGACCTTGTAGGAAACCTTCTTCACCGGGCTGAACAGCGAGTCCACCGGGATCAGGCCGATGGGCGCATCTTCCGGGCGGTTGCGGTCGGCCGGCACATAGCCCTTGCCCGAAGCGATGGTGAGCTCCATGCGGAAATCCACCTTCTCGTCCAGGGTGCAGAGCACCAGGTCGGGATTGAGGATTTCGATGTCGGCCGTGGTCTGGATATCGCTGGCCTTCACTTCGCCCGGACCCTGCTTGCGCAAGGAAACGCGCTTGGGGCCTTCGGCATGCATGCGCAGCGCGATCATCTTCACGTTGAGCACGATGTCGGTGACGTCTTCGCGCACGCCCTGGATCGAGGAGAATTCGTGCAGCACGCCCTCGATGGAGATGGCGGTCACGGCGGCGCCCTGCAACGAGGACAGCAGCACGCGGCGCAGCGAATTGCCGAGCGTCAGGCCAAAGCCACGCTCCAGCGGTTCGGCGGTGATGGTGGCGATACGGCCGGCATCATGACCGGATTCGGTCTTGAGCTTGCCGGGCTTGATCAGTTCTTGCCAGTTCTTCTGAAACATATTTTCCTCATCGTGTCCCGGGCATGTCGGACCATGCCCATACGTTCGACGGGTTAGTGGTACGTCCGAAAAAAACTAAACGCGGCGACGCTTGGGCGGGCGGCAGCCATTGTGCGGGATCGGCGTCACATCGCGGATCGATGTGACAACGAGGCCGATGGCCTGCAGCGCGCGCAGCGCCGACTCGCGGCCCGAACCCGGGCCGGAAACTTCCACTTCCAGGGTGCGCATGCCGTGCTCGACAGCCTTGCGGCCGGCGTCTTCGGCGGCCATCTGCGCCGCATACGGCGTGGACTTGCGCGAACCCTTGAAGCCCATCATGCCGGCCGATGACCAGGAAATCGCATTGCCCTGCGCATCGGTGATGGTGACGATGGTGTTGTTGAAGGTGGCGGCGACATGCGCCACGCCCACCACAACATTCTTCTTTTCTTTCTTGCGGGCGCGGGGGGCTTTGCCGCCGGCCTTCTTGTCTTCAGCCATGACTTACTTGGTGACTTTCTTCTTGCCGGCGATCGCTTTGGCAGGGCCTTTGCGGGTACGGGCGTTGGTGTGGGTACGCTGGCCGCGGACCGGCAGGCTCTTGCGGTGACGCAGGCCGCGATAGCAGCCCAGGTCCATCAGGCGCTTGATATTCATCGCCACGTCGCGGCGCAGGTCGCCTTCGACGAGAAAATCGCGGTCGATAACTTCGCGAATCTGGATGGTCTCTGATTCCGTCAAATCGCTGATGCGGCGGGTCGGATCGATCCCCAACTGGGCGACGATTTTTCTGGCCGTGTGCGGCCCGACGCCATGGATATAGGTGAGTCCAATTTCGACTCGCTTCTGGGTCGGGATATTGACGCCGGCGATACGTGCCACTTGGGGTGTCTCCGAGGCTTTTAAGCCGTTGAACTTGTTAACAAATTTTTTAGCGGCAACCAACCGGACAAATCGGGCCTCAGGAGATGTCGAAAACACCCCCAAAAACCCTGAAATGACAGGAAAAACTGTCGCGAGGGCGCGGATTATAGGAATGGACCCCCTGCCGTCAACTGCTGGGGGGGATTTATTGTCGCAGGCTCGCTAGCCCGTTCAGGGCGTAGCGAGGCCAAGGAGGCCCGAAGGGCCGCCGTGGCAGTCTTATTCGGCCTTATGGGCGTCCAGCACGCCGGCAATCTGGGCTGTGACGGTCTCGACCGGCGCCATGCCGTCCACGGCCTTCAGCTTGCCCTGCTGGCGGTAATAATCGATCAGGGGGGCGGTATTCTTGTAATAAACCTCCAGCCGGTGGGCCAGGGTTTCGGGGGTGTCGTCTGACCGCAGAACCCCGCCGGCCTTGATGCGGGCCTCGACCCGGCTCAGCAGCATGGCATCGTCCACCTTCAGTTCCAGCACCAGGTCGATCTTGTGACCCCGTTCGGCCAGCATTTTGTCCAGCGCCTGGGCCTGGGGAATGGTGCGGGGAAAACCGTCGAACACCGCGCCATTCTTGCAGTCGGGCTGGTCGAAGCGCTCGGCGATGATGCCGATCACGGTTTCATCCGGCACCAGCTCGCCCTTGTCCATCAGCACCTTGCAGGACAGTCCCAGCGGCGTGCGGGCCGCGATGGCGGCGCGCAGCATGTCACCGGTGGAAAGCTGCGGCAGGCCGCGCTCGGCGGTGAGAATCTTAGCCTGTGTGCCCTTGCCCG
>JBBSKJ010000233.1:0-4280 GCA_038256475.1 Micropepsales bacterium
ATACGCCGGTCCAGGAAGGCCTGTACTGCGATCTCGTTGGCGGCATTCAGCACCGTGGGCGCCAGCCCGCCGGACCGCATCGAGCCGATCGCCAGATTGAGCGCCGGAAAACGGTCATGCGCCGGTGGGTGAAACACCAGGCTGCCCAGCGCCGCCAGATCCAGGCGGCGGGAGGGTGACGGGATGCGGCGCGGCCAGCCCAGCGCATGGGCGATGGGGGTGCGCATGTCCGGCGCCGACAGATGCGCCATGGTGGTGCCGTCTTCGTAGCTGACCAGGCAGTGCACGATGGACTGGGGATGCACCACCACGCCGAGCTTTTCCGGCGGCAGGGCAAAGAGGAAGTGCGCCTCGATCAGCTCCAGCCCCTTGTTCATCAGGGTGGCGCTGTCGAGCGAAATCTTGCGGCCCATCGCCCAATTGGGGTGGGCGACCGCCTCTTCCACCGTGGCGCCGCGCATGCGTTCCAGCGGCCATTCCCGGAATGGCCCGCCCGAGGCCGTAATGGTGACCAGATCGGCTTCGGAGGCATCGCCCGAGCCCAGAACCTGGAAGATGGCATTGTGCTCGCTGTCGACAGGCAGTACCTGCGCCCCGGACTTTTCCATCGCGTCGCGGAACACCGCGCCCGCCGCCACCACACATTCCTTGTTGGCCAGCGCCACCACCACGCCGCGGCGGATCGCTGCCAGGGCCGGCTCGATCGCCGCCGCGCCCATGATCGCCACCATCACGAAATCGGACGGGCTCGCAGCCGCATCGATTACCGCCTGACGGCCCGCCGCCACTTCGATGCCGCTGCCGGCAAGGCCAGCTTTGAGTTCGCCGAACAGCTGTTCGTTGCCGATCACCGCCAGCCTGGGCTTCATCGCCCTGGCCTGCTCGATCAGCACCTTGACATTCTCACCCGCCGTCAACGCCGCGATAGGCAGCGAGTCCGCGCCGTGAAGCTTGCGGACATGGGCGATGACATCCAGCGTGTTGACGCCGATGGAGCCCGTCGAACCCAGCACCGTGACGCTGCGCGCCAACACTTCGTCCATGGGCGGCAGTTCGTCGAACACCTTGGTAGCCGCTATCGCCTTCACGACTGGCCCCCGAAAAGCGGATTGAAGCCCGTACCGAACACCAGCAAAGCCAACACCACGGCGGCTGCGAAGGTGGAATCCATGCGGTCCAGCACCCCGCCATGACCCGGAATGATCGAGCCCGAATCCTTGGTGTCAAAACGGCGCTTGACCATGGACTCCAGCAGGTCGCCGGCATGGGCGACAAAACTGAACACAAAGGCATAAAGCGCCCCAACGCCGACATCGAAGCCCAACATGGCGATAAAGATGGCGAACATCATCGCGCCGCAAAGACTGCCGCCGATGGTCCCCGCCCAGGTCTTGCCGGGTGAAAGCCTGGGCGCGATGCGCGGTCCCCCGATCACTTTGCCGAAGACCAGGGCGCCGGTATCGGTGGCCCAGACGATCAGGAACATGCCCAGCACAATCAGCGCGCCCTGGGGCGAGGTGCGCAGCGCGACCAGCGCCAGCGCGGGCAAGCCCAGATACAAAACGCCGCCCGCATGCCAGAGCGGATTGTCGTCCCGCGCCTTCGCGAAGAAGAAGGACGCCAGCGCGCCAACCGCAAGCACCGCGAAGGCGGGCAGGAGCATTTCTTCCAGCAGCAGGAACACCGACAGGCAGATGGCGATGGCGGTGATGACGGTCTGGATATGGATGGGACGCAGCTCGGCCCGTTCGCGCATCGCGGGCGAGCGCACCAGGCGGTGCCATTCGCGCGCCGCGAACAGCGCCAGGATCACGACAAGGCCGGCAAACCATTGCGCGCTGTAGAGCAGCACCGCCACGGCGGTGATCGCCATGAAAGTGCCGAAAACCACGCGCAACACGCCTTCGCTGAGTGCGCGCGCCATACCACCGGAATGCTGCTGACTCATGGTCACGCCACGGCTTCCGAATCCACCGCGCCGAAGCGGCGCTCACGCCCCTCGAATTGCGCCAGGGCATTCTCCAGCGCAGCGCGGTCGAAATCCGGCCACAAGATGTCAAGGAACAGCAATTCGGCATAGGCCGACTGCCACAACAGGAAGTTGGACAAACGGTGCTCGCCCGAAGTGCGGATCACCAGGTCGGGCGACGGCAGCGCGCTGGTGAACAGGCGGGCGGCAAAAAGTTCGGGGGTGATGGTTTCAGGATCGAGGCGGCCGTCGGCGGCGGCGCGCGCCAGTTCGCGGGTGGCGGCGACGATCTCTTCCTGCCCGCCATAGTCGAAGGCGAAGGTCAGGTTCATGCCGGTATTGCCGATGGTGCGCTTTTCCGACTCTTCGATCATCTGCTGGATATCGTTGGCGACGCGGCCGCGATGGCCGATGATGCGCATGCGGATGTTGCGCTCCACCAGCTCGTCCATGTCGCTGCGGAAATAGGCGCGGAACAGACCCATCAGCGCGCCCACTTCGGTTTTGGGGCGCTTCCAATTTTCGGATGAGAAGGCGAACAGGGTCAGGTTTTCCAGGCCCATGTCGCAGGCGGCGCGCACCGTTTCGCGCACCGCGCCCATGCCGGCATAATGGCCGGCCTCGCGCGGCAGCAGGCGCTTGCGCGCCCAGCGGCCATTGCCGTCCATGATGATGGCGACATGCTTGGGAAGATGCGAGGGAGTCTTGTCCGTCAAAGCCATTACACCTGCATGATTTCCTGCTCCTTGTTCTGGAGCGCGGTGTCGATGTCCTTGATATGGGCGTCGGTCAGCTTTTGCAGCTCGTCGCCCCTGGTATGCTGGTCGTCCTCGCCGATCTTGCCGTCTTTTTGAAGGCGCTTGAGCAGGTCCATGCCGTCGCGGCGGACGTTGCGCACGGAGACCCGGGCGGCTTCGGCGTATTTCGCGGCAAGCTTGGAAAGTTCCTTGCGGCGTTCCTGATTGAGTTCGGGCAGCGGAATGCGCAGCAGCTGGCCGTCCATCTGCGGGTTCAGGCCCAGTCCGGCATCGCGGATCGCCTTGTCCACCGCCTTGGACAGGCCCTTGTCCCACACCTGCACCGTGATCATGCGGGCTTCGGGGGTGGAGATGGTGCCGATCTGGTTGATCGGCACGGTGTTGCCATAGGCCTCGACCTTGACCGGATCCAGGAGCGCGGCGCTGGCGCGCCCCGTGCGAAGGCCGCCAAGCTCGCTTTTCAGGGTGGAAACCGCCCCGTTCATGCGGCGGTCCAGTTCGTCCTTGCTATAGGCCTCGGCCATGTCACCTTCGCTCCAACGCACCCCGGTGAGAGACTATCCTTAAACCGGGGCGCTGCTTCACTTTTCTTCGATAATGGTTGCCCGGCCGCGGCCCTGAAGGACCTCCGCCAGCGCGCCCGGCTCGGCCAGGGAAAAGACCAGGATCGGAATACGATTTTCCCGCGACAGGGAAATGGCAGCCGCATCCATAACCTGAAGATTCTGGGCTAACACCTCGTGATAGCTCAAAGAATCGTACCTCTTGGCGCCTGGAACCTTTTTGGGGTCGGCGCTGTAAACACCGTCCACCTGGGTGGCCTTGAGCATGGCGTCGCAGGCCATCTCGGCGGCGCGCAGCGCAGCGGCGGTGTCGGTGGTGAAGAAGGGGTTGCCGGTACCGGCGGCGAAGATCACCACCCGCCCCTTTTCCATGTGCCGGATGGCCCGGCGGCGGACATAGGGCTCGCAGACATTGTTCATGGCGATGGCCGACTGGACCCGGGACGATACCCCTGTGCGCTCCAGCCCCGCCTGCATTGCCAGTGCATTCATCACCGTCGCCAGCATGCCCATATAATCGGCGGTGGCCCGGTCGATGCCCTTGGCCGGCCCGGCCAGGCCGCGAAAGATATTGCCGCCGCCCACCACCATGCAGATTTCGCTGCCGGCTTCGACGGCCTGTTTCACATCGCGGGCGATGCGATCGATGGTGTCGACGTCGATACCGAACTGCCCCGCTCCCATCAACGCCTCGCCGGAGACCTTGAGCAGGACGCGGCGATATTTTGGCGTTGTGGGCATAAAGCGGTCTTCCTGAAGAAGGGCCTGTCGGTTAGCGGGTGCCTGCCATCTGGGCGACTTCATCGGCGAAGTCGGATTCGACCTTCTCGATGCCTTCACCCACCTTGAAGCGGACAAAGCCTTCGATCTCTACGGCTGCGCCCAGGTCCTTGGAGGCCTTCTCGATCAGCTTGGCGATCGGAGTTTCGCCGTCCAGCATGTAGACCTGCTGCATCAGCACCACTTCTTCGTAGTACTTGCGCATGCGGC
>JBBSKJ010000234.1:0-4256 GCA_038256475.1 Micropepsales bacterium
AATCCTGGTCACCGGCGGCACCGGATCATTCGGACAGAAATTCATCAAACATATCCTCAAGCATTTCAATCCCGCGAGGATTGTGGTGTATTCGCGGGACGAAATGAAGCAATGGAACATGGCCAACGAATTGGCGGGCCATCCCAAGAAGCATCTAATCCGCTATTTCATCGGGGATGTCCGCGACAAGGATCGCCTCCATCGCGCTTTTTCCGGAATCGACTACGTCATCCACGCCGCAGCCCTGAAGATCGTGCCCGCGGCGGAGTACAATCCCTTCGAATGTATCCGTACCAATGTCTTCGGCGCGGAAAACGTGGTCAGCGCATCCTTGCGCGCCGGGGTCAAGCGCGTCGTCGCGCTGTCCACCGACAAGGCCGCCAACCCGATCAATCTCTATGGCGCTTCCAAGCTGGCCTCGGACAAGATCTTCGTCGCCGCCAACAACCTGGCGGGCGCCGACGGCACCCGTTTCTCGGTGGTGCGCTATGGGAATGTTTTTGGCAGCCGCGGCAGCGTGGTGCCCTTTTTCAAGAAGCTGATCGCTGAGGGCGCCGACAGCCTGCCGATCACCGACGACCGCATGACCCGCTTCTGGATCACGCTGACCCAGGGCGTCAATTTTGTGCTCTCGAGCATGGAGATGATGAAGGGCGGCGAGATTTACGTTCCCAAGATTCCGTCCACCACCATTCCCCAGCTCGCCACCTTGGTCAGCCCCGGCCACAAGCAGCATATCGTGGGTATCCGCCCCGGCGAGAAGCTGCATGAAACCATGGTGCCGGCGGATGACGCCCATTGCACCGTCGAGCTGGAAGACCGCTATGTGATCCTGCAGAGCTTCGCCAACCAGGCGCGGGATGCCTATCTGCATCGCGGCGGCAAACCCGTTCCGGATGGCTTCAGCTATTCCAGCGACACCAATCCGGAGCAGCTGGACGCGCGCGGCCTGCAAACCCTGCTGCAGATGGCCTATGCCTGACCGCGAAGGGGGCATTGATCTCCCGTTTCTGCCTTACGGCAAGCAGCAGATCGCCGATGCCGACATCAAGGCGGTGGTCGAGGCGCTGTGCTCTGGCTGGTTGACCACCGGCCCGCGTGTTGCCGAGTTTGAAAAAGCCTTTGCCGCCCATTGCGGCGCCAGGGAAGGCGTTGCGGTCAATTCCGGCACCGCCGCCCTGCATTGCGCCATGCGGGGCATCGGCGTGGGCGCGGGCGACGAAGTGATCGTGCCGGCCATTACGTTTGCGGCCTCAGCCAATGCCGCCGTCTATGAAGGCGCCATCCCGGTCTTTGCCGATGTTGAAGCGGACACTTTGCTGATCGACCCGGTGTCGGTTGCCAAAAAGATTACGCCCAAAACCCGCGCCATCGTGGCGGTGGATTATGCCGGCCAGCCCGCCGATTATGATGCCTTGCGTGATCTGGCGCGGGGTCGCGGCATCGCCATTATCGCTGATGCCTGTCATGCGCCCGGTGCGCTCTACAAGGGCCGCAAGACCGGCACGCTGGGCGATGTTTCCTGTTTCTCCTTCCATCCCGTCAAGCATCTGACCACCTGCGAAGGCGGCATGGCGTTGACGAACGATGCAGGAAAAGCCGCACATATGCGCGCCTTCCGCAACCATGGCATTACCAGCGACCATCGCAGCCGCGAAGCGGCCGGGGCCCACGCCTATGACATGGTCGAACTGGGCTACAATTACCGTTTGGCGGATGTGCAGTGCGCCCTTGGCCTAGCGCAACTGACGCGGCTGGATTCCTGGGTGGCGTCGCGTCAGCGCATTGCGGCGCTTTATGACGATGCCCTGGCGGGCATGGCGGAAGCCACGCCGCTGAGAACCCATCGTGACCGCACCAACGCCCATCACCTGTACGTGGTCAAGCTGGCCGATCACATCAACCGCGACCGGGTCTTCGCCCGCATGCGCGAAGAGGGCATCGGCACCAACGTCCATTACGGGCCGGTGCATCTGCATTCCTATTATCGTGGGCGCGGCTATGGCCCCGGCCTTGCGCCGGTGGCGGAAGCGGTCAGCAGGCAGGTTCTGACCCTCCCCATGTTCCCCGCCATGACGCCTGCCGATGTCAACCGGGTGGTGGCGGCGCTACACCGGGCCGCAGTCTAACCAACAATCGAAAAACGAAAACGCCGCGCACCTTCGCGATAAGGCGCGGGCTTGCGCGTGTCATCCAGCTCCAGCGCCGACAGCATCAACTGGCAGAACAGCTTGCCGCCCGCTTCGCGGTGGTTCAGCAGGCCAATCAGCGGCGCTGTTTGGCGATCAACCTCGATGCGCACTGTGTGATGCTTGTCTCCAAATGCCAGCCAGCCCTCGGTCATCCCCAGCGCGCAGGTGGCCGACACCAGGAATGAGACGGGCGCGCCATGCTCCACGGTCTGTTCGGCAAGCGCGAATGTCTCGGCCGCGCCGCCATTGCGGGTGGAATAGACCAGGCTGTTTTCGTCGAACGCCTGGGGCAGGAGGGTGATGTGGCCCAGCCGCAGCGAGCCGCGCCCCCATTGGGCCCAGCGGAATTCCAGATCGAAGTCGATGCGGGGCGCGTCGGCGTGGAAATGCATACGCTTGATGATTGGGCCCTGCGGCGTGGTGATTTCCGCCTGCACCGTGACGGCGCCATCCTGTCCACGGGCGATTTTGGTGATGGCCCATTCCAGATCGGTGACCTTGGGATCGCCCGGCGCCTCGAACACGCAGTCGCCGGTGTACCAGTCGGCCTGCAGGGCGATATCGTCAAAGGTGCCATGCGGCAGGCCGCCGATCAGGGGGACAAAGTCGGGCGCAAAGCTCGCGCTCTGAATCGCAAGGCCGCGGCGGCGGTCGAGACGGGCGCGCACCATCGGCGTGACGATATCGATGTATCGGTCTGTGACGCTTTCGCCTTCAAGTTCGGGCAGGGGAGCGGGTGGTGCCGTGCCCAGCCGCGCCTCCATCGCCGCCAGGTCGCGGCAATAGCCGTCCCAGCGTGTCTGGGTGATATGGGTGCGAAAATCGCTGGCCCATAAGCGGGACAATTCGCGCCAGTCGGAATCCGGCGCGTTGCCGCTGTTCAGAGCCTCATAGATGCGCTGGCAGGCGGCATTGATACCGATATCGTCGCGTCCCGTAACAGCCCAGCGGGTGAGATTGTATTTGCGCTGCTTCTTGACCGGCACCGGATAGGCCGCCGTCTCCAGCCGCAGGCGTTCGCCGGCAAAAGGCGCCGCCACACCCAGCGCGGCAGAGGGTGCTATCAGGCGCATGCCATCGGTTTTCGTCAGCGCCGCAAAGGCGGCGGAGATCCGATCCCATTCGGCGCCGCCCTGATTGGTTTCCTCGGTGCGGTAGCGTCCGGGGCGGAAGCCGAAAATCTCCGCGTCACTGGCATAAAGGCAATAGACCCGGGTCTCGTCGCCGCGCTGCTGGGCGACGAAGCCCAGATAGTTTTCCAGCGAAATGTCATCATGCGCCAGGCGCTGCAGCTTCTGGAAGGCGACGGTGTTGGTCCAGAGGATGGCGATATCGCGTCCGTCACAGCCCATGGCGCGCTGCGGCGCATAGCGCAGCTGCGCCTTCCAGCCGGGGTGATGGTTGGCGACATTGTCCCAATCCACCAAAAGGGCCTCATAGCCGGCATCAAGATAGGCGCCGACCAGCCCGCCGGAATAGGCTTGTTCATTGATCAACCCCAGCCGCGGCCTGACCGACAACATCTCGTCATAAGCCGCATGACCCAGCCGCAGATTGGCCGCCAACATCCCGGCAGGCACAAGCGGTCCGATCATCTGGGCGTAACCAGAGCCGATGAATTCGACCTTGCCCGCCGCCACCAGCGTCTTCAGTCGTTGAATCCAGCCCGAATCACAGGCGGCGATGGCTTTGAGGGTATAGGCGGTGGCCTCGATGCCGATGGGACCATGACGCTCGGCCAGATCCAGCAACGGCGCATAGCATTTCGCCACCACGTCGCAGCGCTGCTCCTCCTCGATGGAGGAAAAAGCCAGGTTGAGATGAAACAAAGCGAAAAGGTTCAGCACGGCCCGGGCCGAAATCGAATCACCGGGCACGGTGACACAAAGGGTTCACCAGCGCGACGGGGTGAGCACGGTCTCGTCTTCCAGCGCCAGCGTCCGCCAGTCCAGAACGGGCAGGGGACGTGCCGCGGCCTCCAGTATCTCTTCCATCTCGATCAACTGGGTGACGCCCACCAGCGCCACATCGATTTCAGGCCGTGACAGCACAAAACCCAGCGCC
>JBBSKJ010000235.1:0-4243 GCA_038256475.1 Micropepsales bacterium
ACGGCATCAACTGGTGGAGCGATTACGACGACAAGGTGCGCGGCCTGGGCCGGGGCAGCCTTTTGGCGCGCTGCACCGCCGCCAGCCATTGCCCCAAAGTGGTGGAAATACTGGGCTCGGCGGAGTTCTGGAATTTGCGCGGCAGCGTCAATTTTGTCGGCACCGACGCCAAGTCCGACATTCCGCTCCCCGCCAATGTGCGGCGCTATTACAACCCCGGCACACATCACAATGGCGGCCGCGGCGGCTTCGAACGGGCGGGCGTGGCCCACAATGCCTGCATCCTGGCGGCAAACCCCAACCCCACCTCCGACGCCAACCGGGCGCTGTTCAAGGCGCTGCTGGACTGGGTGACCGACGCGATCGAGCCGCCGCCCAGCAAGTATCCCACTTTGGCGGCAGGCCAGCTGATCACGCCCGAAGCCTATGACCGGGCCTTTCCTGCCATTCTGGACCAGCCGCGCCCGGCTTATAGCCCGCTCTATCAGTATGCGCTGGGGGACGGCTTCAATGCCGCCGACATGACTGGCGCGATCAGCGTCACGCCGCCGCGCATCGTGCGGACCATCCCGCAGCTCTTCCCCCGCATAGACGCCGACGGCAACGAGCTGGACGGCATCCGTTCCCCGCTGTTGCAGGCGCCGCTGGGAACCTATGTCGGCTGGAACGTCTATAAGTCCGGCTTCCAGGCGGGGCGCTATTGCGGCAATACCGGCGGCTATATCCCGTTTGCCGCCACACAGGCCGAGCGCCTGGAAAAGGGCGATCCGCGCCCCTCGCTGGAGGAGCGCTATCCCAGCCATGCGGCCTATGTCGCCAAGGCCAAGGCGGCGGCCGACGAGCTGGTAGCGCAGCGCTATATGCTGGCGGCGGATGCGGCGCGCATCATAAGCGAAGCGCAGGCCGCCAAGTGGTAAGAGCAATGGCCGAGGAATCTGAGCCTAAGGAATAGGGCATGTATACACCTCCCGCTTTTCAGGAAGATGAGCCAGGCGCAATTCGGGAAATTATCCGGGAGGCGCGACTTTCCACACTTATAACGGCTACCTCCGAAGGACTGGTTGCAACACCGCTTCCCCTGCTGCTTGCGGACGAGGGAGAGCAGGGCGTCCTTTATGGCCATGTGGCCAAGGCAAATCCCCAATGGCGCTTGCAGCCGATTGGAGACGCATTGGCGACCTTTTACGGCCCCGACGCCTACATCACACCCTCCTGGTATGAATCCAAGCGCGAGCACGGCAAGGTGGTCCCCACGTGGAATTACCTCGCGGTCCATGCCTATGGTCCCGTCGAGTTCTTCGAGGACGAGGACCGTCTGTATGACGTCGTAACCCGTCTTACCAACCAGCATGAAGGCTCCCGCACCGAGCCTTGGGCCGTTACCGACGCGCCCGCGGAATTTATCAAATCCCAATTACGGGGCATTGTCGGTTTAAGGCTTCCGATTGCGCGGGCCGAAGGAAAGCGAAAATTGAGCCAAAATCGTCCTGCGGCTGATCGCACCGGGGTCGCGATGGGGCTCGGGCAGAGTGAGCGTGTCGGCGACAAGATGGTCTCAGCCTTGATCCCGCGCGATCGCTGAAGACCTTTCCAGCCTTCAACTTTTTGTTCTATCGGTAAAAGAAAACCCGCCGGTACGTCCGGCGGGTTTTTCATTTAAGCCTTTAAAATTGCGCCTCGCACAAGCTCGGCGCGTTCGGCACTCAAATCGGTCCGCTGGACCGATTTGACCGGCAAAGCCGGTCGCGCCTCACTTCACGCCAACCCGGACGTCTTCCAGGATGCGGCGGGCGCGGGTGGTGTTGAAGATGCCGCAGGAACAGAAGCGCGCCATGGTCTCGGCGGCTTCCTTGGGCGTGCGGCGGTTTTCCTTCACGAAGCTCATCATTTTCTGCGCCAGGTTGATAGACAGCATGCCGTGGCCGCACATGGTGGACAGCATGATGGCCTGCTTGCCCGGCGTGTTGTCGCCCACTTCCTCAAAGCCCAGCGAGTAGGCGATGGAGTGGCGCGGAATGCCGGCATGCTTACAGGCATTCTTGGCATTCTCGATCGAAGACGAGATATTCACCGACAGGCCGAGATCTTCTTCGCGGATGCGCTTGACGAAGGCTTCGGCATTGGCGCGGCTGTCGAACACGGCGGCCATGGTGCCCGCCTTGCTCATGCCTTCCAGCACCTTCTTGAAGTTCGGCTTGTTGCGCTTGCCCCAATGGCCGAAAATGCTCTTGCTCCGGGTCGGACGCAGCGAGCCGCCATGCAGCGCGTCACCCAGGCTGGCGGGCTTGTACTCCGCCGCGATCTGCATGAAGCGCTTCTGCGCCGCCAGCGCGTCGCCGGACTGGCCGGCGGCCTTACTCTTGGCGGGCAACGAAAAGACGATGTAGTCGTCGACGAAGCTTTCGGCCTTGCCGTAACGATGCAGGGTATTGGTCATGCGTTCACCATTTCCTTGGGCTGCGCCCCTAAATCAGCCGTAACGGGCGCGGCATTCGTAAGATCACGGATTACCTTGCGGCCCAGGCCGATATTGGTCTTGGCGCGCTGCGGGTTGTAGCCGAGCTTTTCGAGGATCGGCAGCACCATGGTCTCTTCGCCATCGGCGTCGCAACGCACGCCCACGCCGATCACGACCTGGGTCGGGATGCGTTTTTCCACTTCCCAGATGATGCGCATGATTTCCTCGGTGCGTTCGACCGGCACCTTGATCTCGATGATGGCGCTCATCACCTTTTCATTCAGGATGTCGGTGCGGATGTCGCCCGTGGTGACGTCGGTCATCAGGGTGGAGATGGGGTTGTTCTTTTCGAATGACACGCCGGCCTTGGCCAGGGCGCGGCTCATTTCCTGGAAGTCGCGGAAACGGGCGCCGATGCCCGGACGGCCCAGCTCGATGGTGAAGCCGACTTCGCCGATGCCGACGCGATCGGTGACGTCGTTGGTCTTCACTTCCTCGGTGCCGCGGCCCGAAACGCCGGTGGATTCATGGGGCACGCGCGGATCGGAGAAGGCGCGGCGCACCACGCGCGGCCATTCCAGCTGGTCGGGCTCGAAGGCGGTGGTGGGGCACACGTCGGGTTCCGGCTCGAAGCGGACGCGGAAGTTGGCCAGGGTGCGACGGACGAAGCGCACCGTCGAAGGCGGCAGCACTTCCTTGCTCAGCCCGTTGTAGCAGGCATAGCATTCGACGCATTCGTCGCGGTTGATGGTCGCGCGCTGCAGCAGCGGATCGATATAGATCGCGCCCATCGGGCAGACATAGGTGCAGTTGCCACAGGCGACGCACTTCGCTGGATTGATCTTCATTGTATTTCCTTCCCGGAAAAAACATAAGCCTGACAGGGCTTTGCATATTTGCGACAGATTAGAATGGGTGGCCTTTCGGGGCGCAAGCTGTTTCTGTCTTTTGCCTTTAAAGAGCCTTTTTTGCTGCGAACGGTTCTCAAGAGGGCGCGGAAACTGGGCTGATTTTCTGTCTTCTTGATTTTGAAAGTACCAAATCCGGTTCGTACGGACAAAAAATCAGCGATCCAGGAACCACCCAAGGCCTGCTATCGTAAAAACTGCCGGGCGAAAGACCCGCTTCAGGGAGATGGAATCATGAAACTTCACGCCACCCTGCTGTCCTTCGTGCTGCTTGCGGTTCCCATGGTTGCCGCCGCGCAAGGCGTCGCGCCCGACCGGCCCAAGGCCACACCCAATCCCACCACCAACCACTATGTTGCGGCTCCAGGCTTTTTCAAAATGCCCGAGGGCCGCGACATGGGCGCTTCCAGTTCGGTGATGGGCGACAGCAAAGGCAACATCTGGGTGGTGGACCGCTGCGCCGCCAACAGCTGCACCGGCAGCAAGCTGGCCCCCATCATGCAGTTCGACGCGCGGGGCAATTTCATCAAGGCCTTCGGCGCGGGCCTGCTCCAGTTTCCGCACGGCTTCTTCATCGACAGCAAAGATCACTTGTGGATCACCGATGGCGTCCCACCCGACGGCAAGGGCAACAGGGGCCATGCGGTGCTGGAGTTCGACGCCAGCGGCAAGTTGCTGCGCACAATGGGCAAGCCTGGTGTTGCGGGCAGTGGACCCAACCTCTTCACCCAGCCCAACGCGGTGCTGGTGACGCCCAGCGGCACCATCTTTGTTTCTGAAGGCCATACCCGTGGGCCGAAGAACAATCCGCGCATCATCAAGTTCGATCGGGACGGCAAGTTCATCCAGCAATGGGGCAGTCCCGGCACGGGGCCGG
>JBBSKJ010000236.1:0-4237 GCA_038256475.1 Micropepsales bacterium
ATCAGGACCCGACCAGCCCGATGGACGCCAACCAGTTCACCCAGCAGCTGGTGATGTACAGCCAGGTCGAACAGCAGATTCAGGGCAATACGCATCTCAAAACCCTGATCGCGCAGGGCCAGAGCAGCGCCGCCGCCATGGCCACCGATTACCTGGGCAAACGGGTTTCGATCACCAATGGCCAGGCTTCGCTGGCGAGCGGCGCCGCCAACTGGACCTACAATCTGTCAGGCGACGCCAAATCGGCGCACCTCACCGTCACCAATGCCAGCGGCAAGGTGGTTTATACGGGCCCGGCGGAAAAGACCGCGGGCAACCATGCTTTTGCCTGGGACGGCAAGGACAATAACGGCAACGAGCTCGCCGATGGCGCCTACAAGCTGACCGTCACCGCCAGCGACGCGGCGGGCAGCCGGGTCATCGCCGCGGTTGCCAGCGCCGGCACCGTCAACCAGATCGACATGACCGGTTCGACGCCGCAGCTCGTGGTCGGAAACATGCAAATTGGCCTCGGAGAGATTGCCGCGATCGCCAACTGATTTTTGAGTCTTGAAACATCGGCGCCGAGAAACGGCGCCAAACCTGAAGCGGACCGGCCGAAGGCCTCACCCCCGCCCTGAAGGAAAACAAAATGAGTCTGTATGGAGCACTGAATATCGGCGTTGCCGGCCTGTCGGCCAACAGCAAGGCGCTGTCCGCCACATCGTCGAACATCGCCAACGTCAATACCGTCGGTTACAAGAACCAGACCGCCAACTTCTCGAGCTTTCTCAATTCCTCGGGCCTGGGCGGCGGCGCTTCGGCCGGCGTCACCTCGGTGATCGGCCAGCGAGTGACGGCACAGGGCTTGCCCACAGTCACCTCGTCGGCCACCGACATGTCCATCACCGGCAACGGCTTTTTCGTTGTCGTGGCGGACCCCAACGCCACCGGCGCGCAGCAATACACCCGCGCGGGCAGCTTCACCCCGGACGAAAACGGCAATCTGAAGAACCCCAACGGCATGTATTTGCTGGGCTGGAAGCTGGACTCGGTGGGTGCGATCCCGACCAATACCGGCGACCTCAGCCTGGTCAATATCAATAGCCTGGCGGGCAAGGCGCAGGCCACCACCACAATGGGCCTCCAGGCCAATCTGCAGTCCAGCTCGACCGCTGTCGGCGGCTATGTCGCGGGCCAGATGACCTCTGGCGCGGTGACGCCAGAATTCGTGCGCACCATCAACATCTATGACAGCCAGGGCGGCAGCCAGCCGATCACCTTCTCCTTCGTCAAAACCGGGGCCAATGCCTGGGCCTATGAGACCACCTATGCCGGCAACGCCGCCAATCTGTCGGCCCCCGGCTCCATGCATAACGGCAGCATCACCTTCAACACCGATGGTTCGCTGCGCAATGTGGACGGTGCGGTAACGCCGAGCGGCAGCTTCAACCTGACCATCCCGTGGGCGGCTTCCACCGGCCTCGCGGCCCAGACCATCGCCATCAATCTCGGTACGGTCGACGGTACCAACGGCCTCACCCAGTTCGACAGCGCCTCGGCCCTGAACTCCGCGTCGCTGGACGGCTCGCTGTTCGGCAGCGTCACCGGCGTGGATGTTGGCAAGGACGGCACCGTGACGGCGCAGTTCTCCAACGGCCTGTCGCAGGATGTCTACAAGATTCCGGTAGCAACCTTCACCAATGCCGACGGTCTCGCCCAGGTCAATGGCAACGCCTATGTCTCTACCAAGGCGAGCGGCGCGGCCAATGTGAACGAAGCCAATGCCGGCAATGCGGGCGCCCTCGCTGCCCGGTCGCTGGAATCCTCGACAGTCGATCTGGCCACCGAGTTCACCACCCTGATCACCACCCAGCGGGCTTATTCCGCTTCGGCGCGCATCATCACGACGGCCAATGAAATGCTGCAGGAACTCGAGCGGCTGCGCTAGAGAATGACGGGAAAGGCCTGAAATATGGGCCTTTCCCGCATCTTCGCAGACGAGTTGAGGGAAGCCTTTATAGGTTCGTTTACCACGGTTCTTGGCCCTTTTTAAACGCGGGCCAGCGTATTTTCGCCGTGGGTAAGTTGTTGGGAGTTTTAAATGGAAGAGCGCAAAGGACGCGTGAGCTATGTCATCGGACCCGATGGGTCACCGTTGACGCTCGCCGATCTGCCGCCGCCCTCGACGCGCCGCTGGGTCATCCGGCGCAAGGCCGAAGTCGTTGCCGCGGTGCGCGGCGGCCTTCTGAGCCTGGACGATGCCTGCAAGCGCTATACGCTGACGGTGGAGGAATTCCTTGCCTGGCAGCACGCGATTGACCGCTTCGGTCTGGCGGGCCTGCGCGCGACCAGGGTGCAGCAGTATCGCAATTGACCGCGCCGCGGTCATCCCCGGCGGGCATCGCGTGAGCGATGCGAGGGAGTTCGTAGCGGCAGCGTGCGAAAGATCCAGAAAAACAAGACGCACGCGCGAGATCGGCGAGAAGTTAATTAAACCTTGCCGAAATTGCGCTGCGATGGCGCAGTCGCCTTAAGTCAAATTTTACCCTAACGCGGCAATGTTTGCCTAGCAGAACGGACGGAAGTTTCCGCCCGCTTCGCCAGGAGGACATCTTGCCCGAGTTTTTCAAAGTGGTTGGTGCGGCCCGGTTCGGCGTGATGGCCGGCGTGGCCGCCGTGCTCACCGCCTTCTTCCTCTATATAGCGGGCGCCATCACCGAGCCGCCCAAGACCATCCTGTTCTCCGGCCTGGAATCGCGCGACGCCGCCGCAGTCACCGGCAAGCTGGACGCCATGGCGGTCAAGTATGACGTCAAGGATGGCGGCACCATCCTGGTCCCGGCCGATCAGGTCACCAGGCTGCGCATGGCGCTGGCCCAGGACAACCTGCCCGCCGCCGGCGTCGGCTACGAGATTTTCGACAAGTCGGACGCCTTCGGCACCACCGCCTTTGTCCAGAACATCAACCACCTGCGCGCCCTGGAAGGCGAGCTGTCCCGTTCGATCCAGTCCATCGAAGGTGTCAGTGGCGCCCGTGTCCATCTGGTGATCCCGGAACGCCAGGTCTTTGCCCGCGAAGCACAGAACCCGTCGGCTTCGGTCGTGCTCAAGACCCGCGGTCGGATGGACCGCGGCCAGGTGCAGGCCATCCAGCACATGGTGGCCGCCGCCGTCGCCTCGCTTTCGGCCGAACGCGTCGCCATCGTGGACGACCGGGGCAATCTGCTGGCCGGCGGCGACAACAAGGGCGGCCCCAACGCGCTGGCCCGCAATCAGGACGAAGACACCACAAATTACGAGAACTCTCTGCGCAGCCGCATCGAAGCCATCGTCACCTCGGTGGTCGGAGCGGGCCATGTCCAGGTCCAGGTGGCCGCGAATATCGATTACAATCACACCCAGATCACCTCGGAAACCTTCGATCCGGATTCCAAGGTGGTGCGCTCGACCCAGACGGTGGAACGCAATGCCAGCGACACCAATGGCGGCGGCAGCGCCGTTTCGGTCGCCAACGCCCTGCCGGGCGGCGGCGCGACCGGGGCTGGCGAAGCGGGGCGCAACACGTCCGGCTCGACCGAGGAAACCACCAATTACGAAATCTCCAAGAAGGTCACCACCTCCACCATCAATGGCGGCGATGTGAAGAAGCTTTCGGTTGCCGTCGTGGTTGACGGCACCACCACCGGCGAAGGCGCCGGCACCTACAAGCCGCGCACCGAAGCCGAGATGGCGCAGATCACCGCGCTGGTGAAATCCGCCATGGGCTTTGACCAGGCGCGCGGCGATCAGGTGCAGGTCACCAACATGCCCTTCGCCCGCATGGACATCGCCCAGGGCAGCGAAGCCCCCGCGCCGCTGCTGGGTCTGGACGCCGGCTATTGGTTCAAGATCATCGAAGCGGCGATCCTCTGCCTCACCGCCCTGCTGATCGGCCTGTTTGTCGCAAAACCCCTGATAAACCGCATGTTTGCCGCGCAAGGCGCTGTTGCCGGCGCCCCCACCGCATTGGCCGGCATCTCGCCGGTCGCCGGCGCCCTGCCCTCTCCGGCAATGGCGTCGGCGGAAGGCGCGCGCGGCCATGACGGCGTCCCCGCCCTGGCCGCGCCCAACCCCAGCATCGACATCAGCCGCATTGACGGCCAGGTGCGCGAATCCTCGATCAAGAAAGTCGGTGAAGTGGTCACGGCGCATCCCGAAGAAGCGCTGGCGATCATCCGCACCTGGCTGCACCAACCGGTTTAAACCATGTCAAAAC
>JBBSKJ010000237.1:0-4235 GCA_038256475.1 Micropepsales bacterium
CCCGAGGAATTCGCCCGCCGCGCCAAGACGCTTCTTTCAAAGCTGGGCGTGAAGGTCGAAATCCTGGGCGAAGCCGAAATGAAGAAGCAGGGCTTCGGCGCGCTGCTGGGCGTGGGCAAGGGCAGCGCGCGCGAATCCCAGCTTGTGGTGATGCAATGGAACGGGGGCAAGAAGTCCGCCCGACCCATCGCCTTTGTCGGCAAGGGCGTGTGCTTTGATTCCGGCGGCCTCTCGCTGAAGCCGGGTGGCGGCATGATGGGGATGAAGGGCGACATGGCGGGCGCCGCCAGCGTCACCGGCACCATGCTGGCGCTGGCCTCACGCAAGGCCAAGGTCAATGTCGTCGGCGTGATCGGCCTGGTGGAAAACATGCCCAGCGGCGACGCCACCCGTCCCGACGATGTGCTGACCTCCTTGTCGGGCCAGACCATCGAGGTGCTGAACACCGACGCGGAAGGCCGGCTGGTGCTGGCCGATGCGCTCACCTACACCCAGCGCCGCTTCAAGCCGAAATTCGTCATCGATCTTGCCACCCTCACCGGCGCCATTGTCCAGACGCTGGGCTTCGAACATGCCGGCATCTTTTCCAATGACGAGCAGCTGGTGCAACGCGTTCAGGCCGCGGGCCGCCATACCGGCGAGCGGGTGTGGCAGCTGCCGCTCGATCCTTTCTATGACAAGATGATCAAGTCCAAGATCGCCGACATGAAGAATATCGGCGGCGGCAATTCCGGCGCCATCAGCGCGGCCCAGTTCCTGCTGCGCTTCATCGAAAAAGGCACGCTCTGGGCGCATCTGGATATCGCCGGTGTCGCCTGGCAGGAGGGTGAGCAGAAGCCGACCATTCCGAGCTGGGGCACCGGCTGGGGCGTCAGGCTGCTCAACCGCATGGTGAAGGAACATTACGAGTCGTGACGGAGACGCTTTTCTATCATCTTGAGCGGCGCTCTCTCGAAGACATCCTGCCGGGCCTGGTCGAAAAATCGCTGCAGCGCGGCTGGCGTGCGGCGATCAAGACCGATTCTTCTGAGCGCTCCGATGCGCTGGATAGCTGGCTGTGGACCTATGATGACCAGAGTTTCCTGCCCCATGCGCAGGCGGGCGATGGCGAGGCATCCGAGCAGCCGGTGCTGATCACGGTGGAAGAGGGCAATCCCAATTTGGCCCAGATTATTTTCTATGTCGGTGGGGCCATGCCGGCCGACTGGGATTCATTCCAGGATCTGGCGCGGGTGGTGCTGTTGTTCGACGGGCGCGACGAAACCGCTTTGGCGGGCGCCCGCGCCGCCTGGAAAGACGCCAGGGCCAGCGGTCACGATGTGACCTATTGGAAAGAAACACCGAACGGAAAGTTCGAAAAGCAGGGTTAGGCGCGTGGGTTATTTCAGTCCGTGGATGATTGGCAGTTTTCTCATCAGCCTGGCGATGGCCTGGCACATCATCCGCACTGGCAAGTCACCGCTCTGGCTGCTGGGGCTGGCGGGGGCGTCCTTTGTCAGTTTTTTCGCCACCGTCGCGGTGTGGTTGGCCTATCTGTTCGTTGCCGTGATCCCCGACCTGATGCGCTCCGATTCCACGCGGCGCTTCAAGAATAATATGGTCAAGATCGCCGATCCGGGCCGCGACTATCGCGTCAAGAAGCGCAATGTTGATCTGGTCGGCTCGGTCGATTCCAAGCGGGCCCTGGCGGAAGAGTGCATCAGCAGCGGCCGTTTCGGCGACGCCATTGAACTCTATGAAAGCGCCATGCAGGGCCCCTTGGGCGCTTCCGATCCCGCGCTTCTGAAGGGCCTGGGCCGCGCCAGAATGCTGTCAGGCGATGGCCCGGCGGCCGAAGCGCTGCTCGTGAAGTTGAAAGAGGTCGATCCCACTGCCTTTGATGCCGATGCCGAACTCGATTACGCCCGTGCTTTGGCGCTGCAGTCCAAGAATGACGAAGCAGTGGCGCAATATGAGAAAGTGGTGAGCCGCTATCCCGGCGAGGAAGCCCGTGCCCGTTTCGGACTGCTGCTGGAAAGCATGGGCCAGAGCGCGCGCGCCCAGGCGCTGTTCGCGGAAATTCTCGCTTCGGTGGAAGGCGCGCCGTCCTATTACCGCAGCCGCCAGCGCGAATGGACCGCGCTTGCAAAAGCGCACATCAAGTAGAGCCACACATCAAGTAACCGTCAGGCGTCGGCGTTTTCATACGCTTCGGTGGCGGCCAGCCAGGCCTTCTCGGCCGCCGCCAGCTTGCGCACGGCGTCGGCGCGCTTCTTGGACACCGCCGCCGCCTTGGCGGGGTCGCGGGTGAACAGCAGCGGGTCGGACAGGCTCTTGTCCAGCTTGGCGATCTCTGCGTTCAGATCGGCGATCTGGTGTTCAGCGGCGTTCACCTTGTCCTTCAGCGGTTTCAGCTGAGTGCGCTTTTCCGCGTTGCTGCGGCGGGCCACGTCCTTGTTCACCTTGGGGGCGGGTTCTTCCAGCCGCCGCGTCGGCGCATTGGTGCCGGTCAGCAGGAACTTGCGGTAATCGTCCAGGTCGCCTTCGAAGGGCTCGACCTTGCCGTCCGCCACCAGCAGCAGCCGGTCGGCGGTGGCTTCGACCAGGCGGCGGTCATGGCTGACCAGGATCACCGCGCCGTCGAAATCGTTCAGCGCCGTCAGCAGTTCGTTGCGCGCGTCGATGTCGAGATGGTTGGTGGGTTCGTCGAGGATCAGAAGGTTGGGCTTGTCGAGCGTCGCCAGCGCCAGCATCAGCCGCGCCCGCTCGCCGCCGGACAGTTTGCCCACCTGGGTGTTCTGCTTGTCCTGGGCAAAGCCGAAGCCGCCCAGCTGGCCGCGCACCTGTTCCAGGGTCAGCTTGGGGCGCAGGCGCTGCAAGGTCAGGATCGGCGTGATGGCGGTATCCAGGTCCTCAGCCTGGTGCTGGGCGAAATAGCCCACCACCAGCTTGCGCGCCGGCGTGAACTCGCCGCCCATCACCTCAAGCTTGCCCGCGAGCAGCTTGGCCATGGTGGACTTGCCGTTGCCGTTCTTGCCCAGGAGCGCGACGCGGTCTTCCGGATCGAAGCGGAAGGACATGTTGGTCAGGATCGGCTTGCCCGGCTCATAGCCGACGCTGGCGCGGTCCATGGTGATCAGCGGCGGGGAAGCAGGGGTGGCCTGGGGAATGCGGATCGGGGCGACATGCTCGTCGGGTGGTACCTCGACGTTCGCCATCTTGGCCAGCATCTTCATGCGGCTTTGCGCCTGCGCCGCCTTGGCCGCCGACGCCTTGAAGCGGTCGACGAATTTCTGCATGTGGGCGCGGGCGGCTTCCTGCTTTTTGGCGAAGGCCATGTCGTTGGCGCGCGCGGCGGCGCGGGTCGCCATGAAGGTATCGTAGCCGCCGGTATAGAGTTTCACCTTGCCGCGTTCCAGATGCAGGATGAATTCGCAGGCGGTGTTCAGCAGGTCGCGGTCATGGCTGACGATCAGGATGGTGCCGCGATATTTCTGGATGAAGTTCTCCAGCCACAGCACGCCTTCCAGGTCGAGATAGTTGGTCGGCTCGTCCAGCAGCAGAAGATCGGGCGCCGAAAACAGGATCGCCGCCAGCGCCACGCGCATCCGCCAACCACCGGAAAATTCCTTGCAGGGACGCAGCTGGTCTTCCGCCGAGAAACCCAGGCCCGCCAGAATTTCGGCAGCGCGGGCCGGCGCGGTATAGGCGTCGATCGCTTCCAGCCGGTGATAGATGTCGCCCAGCCGATGGCCGTCGGTCTCGTGTTCGGCTTCTGCCAGCAAGGCCAGGCGCTCGGTGTCGGCTTCCAGCACGGTCTCGATCAGGCTGACATCGGTGCCGGGGGCTTCCTGCGCTACCGCGCCCACCTTCCAGGCATTGGGCCAGCTGACCTCGCCGTCATCAGGATGCAGCCGCCCCAGGATCACGTTGAACAGGGTGGATTTGCCCGCGCCGTTGCGGCCCACCAAGCCGATGCGGCGGCCGGCGGGCAGGTTGGCGGTGGCGCCGGAAAGAATTTCCCGCCCCGCGATCCGCACCACAATGTTGTCAATTGCCAGCATTTGTGGGGCCTTATAACCAGTCGCGGCCCGCCAGCAAGGCCCTTTCGGGCTGCTGTCCGGCCTCGCGGCTTGGCTGCGCCCAAGCCGCGTCCGTACGCTGACGCTACGGACCATTCGCCGGGCAAGAGGTCCACCGGACCTCTTGCTGTTCCGGCTCACCCATTGCATAAGGCGGCGCTTTTTTAATTCCGG